>JANPMZ010000492.1:0-5361 GCA_031427195.1 Nitrospirota bacterium | reverse complement strand
TGAGGGATATGTGCCCGAGTTGTTCCATTCGAGGGAAAATGAGGCCGCCTGCTCCGGCTGCCACCAACTGGAGGCGCCGTCTCCCGTATCACCTCCCGGCAAGCCTGAAGAGGCGATCTGCTACGCCTGCCACCGGAGCATTCCGACGGGCCGGCATATCCATGGACCAGCGGCGGTCTGGTATTGCTTGTCGTGTCATAATCCGGACGTTTATCCGGTGAAGTATCAGTTCGTGGCCGTCGACCCCTGGAAGGTCTCAAAGTTGGTCCAGCCGATCGCACCCCGGGTCACTGACCCGAAGATACCGGTAGTCCGGAGCATTACGATCCGTGAGGCCTGTCTTAAGTGTCATCGCGATGTCATGAGCGGACTGTTCAAACATGGCCCCGTCGATGCAGGCTACTGCACGCTCTGCCATGACCCCCATGCCAGTGAAAATGCAGCCTGGCTCAGAAAGCCCTCGTGGGACCTTTGCACGACCTGCCACGATGAAAAAGCCACGGAACGACACGTTCTTACCGGCATGAAGAAGGGCTCCAGTCACCCGACAAAACATAAACGTGATCCGGCGCGACGCGGGAAGCGGATGACCTGTGTGAGCTGTCACGAACCGCATAGCGCTGAAAGCCGCCATCTCTTTGCTTTTGATGCAAAGGAACGGTTCGAGCTGTGCGGCTACTGTCATGGAAAAAAATAATAAAATTATTGTGGAGTTTCGGGGGCAGTATGCTGTACTGTCTGGAACCCTAGAGGTGGTGTATGCGAAAAATAGTTATATCAATGTTGCAGGCAGGTATGGCATCGCTGGTATTCCTGACCGCTAGCGGTTGCGCACTAATCGCTGGAACCGACGACGGACAGGGATTGTCGACCGGATTGCAGATGCGCTTTGTCGAGACGCTACGCAATCAGGAGAGCTTGAGCGGTGAAGGACGGCGTGAGAACATTATCTTGAGCAGCCCCACGACCTCGTCTCTTCAGCGCCCGAACAGCGTATTTGCTGATGACTTCAAGGTGTACGTAACGGATCGATTCGGTTCGTCAGGCAGGGTGTTCGTGTTCGACCGTGGCGCCAGAACGGTGACGATCCTTGATGCGGCAAAAGGAGTAAATCTGCTCGCTCCCTCCGGCATCGTTGTGGACGCTGCTGGTATTATCTTTGTGGCTGACGCGCAGCAAGGCAGGGTCTTTGGTTATGACTTGCAGGGGCGGAACCTGTATACGATAGGGAAAAAAGGCGAGCTCTTGTTCCCTGCAGGGCTTGCAATCGATAAAAAACAGAACAAGCTCTATGTGGCAGATGCACATGCTCACGTGGTAAAAGTTTTTGACACTATGGGGATGTTTCTGTACGATGTGGGCATGAGTAGCGGACCCGGGGAACTGAAACAGCCCGTGGCAGTGGCTCTCGACCGGACCGGCATTGTTTACGTTCTGGACGCACGGCGTAAGCGGGTAGCGATCTACGATGGGGATGGCCGTTATCTGCGGTCATTTGGACTGACCAGCGATGCGCTCGCAGCGCCGCTGAAGCCCCTGGGGATCGCGGTTGACGCGGAAGGACGGGTGCTGGTGACCGATGAAGCGAGCAGCAATGTTTTGATATACGATAACAAGGGAACACTGGTGCTTACCTGGGGTAAAACCGGGAGGCTCGTCGGCGATTTCTGGCTGCCGGCGGGTATTTTTATAGACGACCGCAATATGATCTATATTGCAGACCAGATGAACAGCCGGGTCCAGGAGTTTCAGTACATACGATGAATTTTTTTCTGACGAGCTCACGATACTGCGCATCTCTTTTATGCATCATCCTTGTCAGCGCAGCCTGCAGCCCTGCTGTGCGGCGTTTTGAACCTACCGACCTGGTGTGGCCCCCCCCCCCGAGCCAGCCGAAGATCAAATATATCCAGTCGATCTATACTGAAGACGATATCGGCAGAACCTACTCGCTGAAGGAAAGTCTTTTCGGCAAGGACTATGACGATACCTTCAAGCGTCCCTATAATGTGTTTGTATCTCGCGGGAGCATCTTTATCTCGGACATTGGCGCGAAGTTCGTTCACGTCCTTGATCTCAACGCGAAACGCATGAGGGTTGTCGGCGGAGATGGCTCTTTGCGGTATCCGGTGGCTGCCGTGTCCGATGCTTCAGGCGCTGTTTACGTGGCCGATGTCGGCAACGCGAAGGTCATGGTCTACGACGAAAACGGCAGGTACCGGACGTCCTATGCCGTCGATAATGGCAAACCGGTGGCACTGGCCATCAACGAGCGGCTCGGCACCTTGTATGTTGTGGATCGTCAGCGACACCGGGTCCTTGCTTTTGATAAGCAAGGACAGCAGTTGTTCACCTTTGGCTCCTTTGGTTCCGGCAACGGCAATTTCAATGTGCCGCTCGCTATTGCCATCGGCGCAGACGACAGACTGTATGTCCTCGACAACGGCAACTTCCGCGTGCAGGTCTTCGATGCCAAGGGGGGCTTTCTTTTTAAGTTTGGCGACGTAGGAGACCGGGCCGGCCTCTTTGCAAACCCCAAGGGGGTTGCCCTGGATTCCGCGGGCCATATCTATGTTACCGATGCGGCCTTCAGCAACTTTCAGGTCTTTGACCAGCAGGGGAACGTGCTGCTCTATGTCGGCCAAATGGGACCAGCACCGGGCCAGATGCATTTGCCCGGAGGCATCGCTATCGACGACCAGGACCGGATCTATGTGGCGGACCAGTTGAACAAGCGGATCGAGGTTTTTCAATATTTGAAAGATACGCCGTAAGACCTCTATTGCTCAGGGTCCGAAGCCTTGCCCGGGCCGTGTTTCTGCAGTCCTCCCAACTTCCCGCTTCCTCTCTTCGCTCAGCTGCGCCTCGACCTCGCCTTGCTTGCTATTTGAGCTCTAATGACATACAATCGAAAGCAGTAATTCCGACCTTGTTCTCCGGGGCATGCTGAATGGAAAAGGACCTGCAGGTAAAATTTTTAACATATCTTGCCGTGGAAAAAGGCCTTGCTCCCAACACGCTGGCAGCTTATGACCGCGACCTGAAAAAATATTTTCATACCATGCAGGGAAAGGACCCCGACGGAATATCCCCCTCCGACGTACGCGCCTTTCTGACAGGCCTCTCAGGCTCAGGAATCGCTGCTCCGTCCATCGCCCGCAATCTGACCGCGGTGCGCGGATTTCATAAATTCCTTCAGATAGACGGACTGGCACAGAGCGATCCTACGGTGAATCTGGAAACGCCAAGGGGTTGGAAACGCCTGCCTAAAACCCTCTCGATGGTAGAAGTAGATGCGCTGCTTGCTCAGCCTGATCCGGTGACCATGCTCGGCCTTCGGGACAAGGCCATGCTCGAACTGCTCTACGCCACGGGGATCAGAGTGAGCGAACTCGTGGGGCTGCGGCTGCAGGACGTGAACCTCGAACGCGGGTTCCTCGTGGTGATGGGGAAGGGCTCCAAGGAACGGGTTGTGCCGCTGGGAGAAGCGGCGGCAGACGCCGTCACGAGCTACCTGGAGCGCGCGCGGCGGCTTCTGTTGAAAAGCGCTGATTCCGAGTTTTTGTTCATCAGTTCGCGCCGCCGGGGGATCACCCGGCAGATGTTCTGGGAGCGGATCAAGCTCCACGCCCGTACGGCCGGCATCACCTCCTCCATCTCGCCCCACACGCTGCGCCATTGCTTTGCCACCCATCTCCTTGACAACGGAGCAGACCTGCGTGCCGTGCAGGCCATGCTTGGCCACGCCGATATCTCCACAACGCAGATTTATACGCACGTATCGCGGGAACGGCTTAAGCAGATCCATGAGAAGCACCATCCGAGAAGCTAGGGAATTGCGGATTTCGGATTGCGGAATAAAAGAGGGAAAACTGAGATGATGATTAAGTCAAGGTGTTCAATCCGAAATCCGCAATCCGAAATCCGAAATAGAAAATCCGCAATCCGAAATTGAATCATGGACATCATAACCAGTCATACGAACGCTGATTTCGACGCGCTTGCCTCCATGGTCGCGGCAAAGAAACTGTACCCGGAGGCAACGATCGTCTTTGCCGGATCGCAGGAAAAAAACATGCGTGACTTTTTCCTGGAGTCCGCGTTCTACGCCGTGGAGACTGAGCGGCTCAAGAACATCGATGTCGAAAAAATAACGAAGCTCATCATCGTCGATAACCGGAACCCGGCCCGGCTCGGCAAGCTAGCCGGAGCGCTGGGCAGGCCGGGCGTTTCCGTGCTGGTCTATGATCATCATCCCGCGACCGACGGCGATATCAAGGGCGACGTCGAGATCGTGCAGGAGGTCGGCGCCACTACCACGATCATGGTGGAACTTCTGCAGCAGCAGAAGGTCCCGATCACGCCGACCGAGGCCACGATCCTGGCGCTCGGTATCTATGAAGAGACCGGTTCGCTCACCTTTGTCTCGACCACCGAGCGGGACGCCCTGGCTGCGGCCTACCTGATCTCGCGGGGCGCCCATCTGAACGTGGTATCCGATTTCCTCTCCCGGGAACTGACGGCCGAACAGGTCGTTGTCCTGAACGATCTTGTCACGTCTGCAAAAAGCTATGAGATCAACGGTGTTCCCGTGGTGATCGCGGCCATGGCCACTCCGCTTTACGTGCCGGATCTCGCGAACCTGGCGCATAAGATCAGAGCGACCGAAAGTCTTGACACGCTTTTTCTCGTGGTGCAGATGGGGGACAAGACCCATCTGATCGCCCGCAGCCGGATCCCTTCGGTGAACGTCGGCAGGGTCCTCGAAGAGTTCGGCGGCGGCGGCCATGCTTCCGCTGCTTCCGCTGTTGCCCGGGACATGACCTATCTGCAGGCCCGGGAGCGCCTCATCGATGTTTTGAAGCGCCACATCACTCCCGGCAGGATTGCGAGCGAGCTCATGACCGCTCCGGTAAAAACCGTGCCCCTTGGCAGCACCATTCACGCGGCAGGCGAGGCTATGACGCGCTTCAGTGTCAATGTGCTGCCGGTGGTGGAGCAGGACAGGTATCTGGGCATCATAACGCGGGAGGTCGTGCAGAAGGCGCTTTTTCACGGCCTTGGCGAACATGCCGTTGAGGCGTTCATGACCTCCGGCGGCCCAACGGCAGCGCCGGACATGCCCATGGACCAGATTGAGCGGATCATGATCGAAGAGCACCAGCGGTTCATCCCGGTGCTCGACCGGGGCGGATCGATCGTGGGAGCCATAACCCGTACTGATCTGCTGCGCTCGTTGCACGAAGAGCGCCTTCAGGCTCCGTCCGGTGATGACGAAGGCGCAGGCAGCCAGGCCCGCAGGAACGTCAAAAACTTCATGGAGGAGCGGTTCCCCGCTGCTGTTCGCGATGCGTTGAAGCT
>JANPMZ010000491.1:0-4596 GCA_031427195.1 Nitrospirota bacterium | reverse complement strand
CGCGGCGCAGTAACTGATGCGGACTGCATTGTCTGTCATCTTGAGGGCGAGTTCAGTACCCAGAAGACATCGAGCAAGCATGCGGATGGCTATATAGACCTGCGTGACCCGGACGGCGTTGGTGAAGTAGCCATTACGAATAACAGTGGCGCTGCCTTTACGTTCACGAAATACGCCATATCGTATGCCGCCAGCGCTCGCACGACGACCTTATCAAACGGTATTCCCGAAGTGATCACGGTGAAGTTCTGCATGAAATGCCATGATGCTAATGGGGCTACCAATACCACGGCTCGCACCACCTATGGCGCCCCGACCGCGGCCATGCCCTTTGGCGGCATCGCACTGGGTGCCAACTGGAGCGCGACGAACGGTGCTATTGGAACGCAGGGGCTTATCGACGTTGTTACCCAGTTTGCCGCAACCAACTCTTCACGGCATCCTGTAGGGGCTCCCAACTTGAGGGCCTATCCCTATTCAAACCGTCTTCTCGCGCCGTATAACAATATCGGCACGACGAGGGACACGAATACAATGGCTAACAATACCTCAACGCCCCGCACAAAGGCAAACAGCGTTGTTATGGTCTGCGATGACTGTCATACCACAGGTACGAGTGTCACGACTCGTACGATCACGGCGCACGGCAATGCAGCAAGTCTCCGTGGTAATCATTTTGTCGCGTCGCCTACATTGTGCCTGACATGTCATATTGCTAGCGGAGCCAATACGTATCCGGATACAGGTGCTACGCAACAACATGGTACCGGATCAGCTTTCTTTGCAGCTGCAGCTGGTGATGAGGACCGTCCGGCGGCTGCCATGACGCAGTGTAACTTCTGCCACTTCAGCACGAATGCTACCTACGCTGCTGCGAACCGTCCGAGATATGCAGCGGATGTCCACGGGTTTAATACCATGTACGGATCGGCTACGGGATGGGCCGCCGGTAGTGCAATCAATATGAGACCGGTTGCGTTTATGCGTAGCGTTGCAGCTTCCGGTGGTTCATGGCCAAATACACATTCACCACGGCCGTATGTTGCTACTGGCGTTACTGCCGGTGCGGCAAACTGCGGAAGCGGCACAAATTTTGCCTTCAGCGTAGGGACTACTGGATTAAATTGTGGCTCAAATAGTCATACTACATACAGGCCTGGTGGTTCATTCTAAGTCCCTAGATCTTTAAGCGTAATGTGACTTACAGCCCCACCGTTGTCAGGTGGGGCTGTTTTTATGGTAGTCAAAGAGATAGATGGAATAGACTTTGCGAAGAGCTCCATTTAAAGTGCCGCATGTTTTTACATTCCCCACCAGAGTGGGAATCCCCAGGTCTACGAAAACCAGCTCAACCCTGTGCCGCACTGGAATACGATGTGTTTCGTATGGGTTGAAGCCAAAAATGACAGTGAGCCTACATAACGTAGTCTCAATATGTTTAATAGACCATTTTTTAGAGGTTGCTGTATGGATTTGAAAAGATTAGTATGTATATTTATGCTTGCGGTTGCAGTACTGCCTGTTCAGGGCTGTAGTAACGACAAAAAACCTACGACAACAAAAAGCAGATCGATTGCCCCATCTGTATCAACGAAGTTGGGACTTGTTTCAAAGGCTTTTCTCGATACAGAAAAAGAGAATGCAGGGCAGGCTACTCATGATTTATCAGTGATGTTTGCCGATAGCGGAACCGGGGTTGCTTACGTTGAGCCTTTTGACGGTAAATATCGTGTTGTTAATAACGGCAAACCAGGGAAGCCGTATCTTCACATTAGCCATCTGACTATCAGCAACGATGGGAAACGAATCGCCTATGTTGCACGGGTAAGTGAACGTGCCCAAAAAATGATCGTTGATGGCAAAGCGGGATTTGAATTTGGAAATAATGACAACCACTGGTTCACTCCCGACAGCAAACATCATCTTTCTACGGTTTCTGAGGGCGATAACAGATATCTCGTTATAGATAACAAAGACAACCGCACTTTCACCATTGAACAAGGTGTTGTGATAAGTTCAGATTCCAGCGCAATTGCTTTTTCCTCTAAATCACCTGATGGCAACAGCAAGCAATTTATCATTAGTGATATTCAGCTGAAAAACAAGTCAGTATTCGATTCCTGCGGCGATTTCATTCTTCCAAACGAGGATACCTCCCGACTTGCGGTGAGTTGTTCGCAAGGCGGAAAAAGCAGTATAAAGCTGATAGATTTACTGAGTCGCAGTGTTATTTCAGACAGCAAATACAATGGCACTATAACGTATATGAGGTTTTCTCCCTATAATAATTCTTTGTCATACACCTGTGTTGTAAACGAAAAAGAGAAGCATATTGTGTATAATGGCAAAGAAGAAAGAATTCCTGCAGGTGAGGAATTTATGTCAGATCCGTTGGTTTTTTCTGAACCGGAATCAGTTGGCGTCATAGTTGGTGATGTTTATAAGGTTCGTCTCTATCGTGCGTTTCAAAAGCGGAATAAGAACGGGAAATGGTACGGCTATATATCTGATCTTGTTTCCAGCAGGGATGGTCGCAGTCATGCATATATAGCTACAAACATTAATGACGAGCAAATGCATATTGTCGTGAATGCTCATGATGGGCCGAAGTTTGATAAAATAGTTTCTCCGCTCTTCAGCCCTGATGGCCGCTACCTGGTATATCGCGCGCGACAAGCGGGAAAACGTTTCGTTGTTGTTTCGGACTTGAAGGGAAAGATTATGCGCCGTCACCAGGATTACGACATGCTCTTTCAACCGGTCTTTACCGCTGATGGAACATCTTTGGCGTATGGTGTTCTTGATGGCAATGAATTTTGGTGGAAAGTGGAGAAACTGTAAAATCATGGCTGACATGCAAACAGATCCTGAATCAGAAGGCGAGAACGAATCGTTCCCTGTTGAACCACATTATCACCCGATCCATAAAATTCCTCGCAAAATCTATGATTTATTAGCATCAGCCAGGCTGGCCATGGCGCTGCTGATCATCATTCTTGCCTGCTGTCTGTTAGGAGTAACCGTGTGGCGAGAAACGGAAGCAGGTCGGCTGATATTTGGTACGCTCTGGTTCAATGGACTTCTCGTTCTGCTGGTGATCAATATCGCCTGCTGCTTTTTTGGCAGAATCTGGGGCCGGCGGCTGACGGTGGTCTCTTTCGGGATGATCTTGTTTCATCTCAGCTTTGTTGTGATATTGTTAGCTATTGTTTACAACAGCCTGTTCTATTTTCGCGGTCTCATTCGGTTGACTGAAGGTGAGGTCCTCCCGAGCAGCGACCTGCAAAGTTATGATACTGTCGATAAAGGACGTTTCTTTAATTTTAGGCGTTTACAGGGAGAAACGTCGCTTATTAATATGCACACCGGCTATAAAGTTTCTGGGGAGGATAAACGGGCTGCCTATGAGGTGGCAGTCGGAGAGGCGCACAACCGAACGCAGGGAATGATTTATATAACCCATAAATTGACCCATGGCGGGGTTGATTATTTCAGCGATAGAGAAGGATATTCACTGCTGATAATGCTCTCTGACAAAAATGGGCAAGAGCTGTATGGAGTGCATGTGCCATTGCAGAGCATAACTCTGGGGAAAGACCGTATTGAATATTCTACGGGCTATATAGCTAACAGCGAGGTCAATAAGGATGTTGTCCCATTTCCTGCTCCCCCGGAACGCCCGTTTTTTGCCCTGCTAACTGAGTATATGCCATCGAAGCTTAAGGAGCGTGGCGGAGATGTCCGGTTTCAAGTGTTTTCACTTGATGAAAAGGGTTTCCCCAAGCGAGATAAGCCGTTAGCTGAAGGTAAAGCCGCTGTCGGCGAATCATTTACTGCCGGAGAGTATCTCCTGACAGTCAAAGAGGTGCGTTACTGGGTCGGGATGTCGGTACGCTACGAGCCGGGGCAGCCGCTCGTGCTGGCAAGTCTCTGGATCGGTTTGGCCGGGATGATCATTACTACTGTCGGTCGGATGGTGCGGGGGAAAGGTTCATCCGTTAAGTCCCGTTGAGACTCACCAGTAGACCTGTAGACAGCTGCCCGGATTTGATGAGGCCGTCGATCCTGGAATATTCTATTTGAGACCATACTCCTGGCTCAAGAACCACCAACGCCTTCTCCTGCTCTGGAATAAAAACTTGGGAAAAACTTGGGGACGTTGGTTCTCAGGATGCTTTCTGCTTGACAGTGCAGAGAGGTTGAAAAACTTGGGGACGTTGGTTCTCAGGATGCTTTCTGCTTGACAGGGAACTTTGAAACTTTGGGGACGTTGATGAAACTTTGGGAAACTTTGGGGACGTTGATACTTGACGAGCATTTTACCAGGCGCAAACTTGGGGACGTTGGTTCTCAGGATGCTTTCTGCTTGACAGTGCAGTGCAGAGAGGTTGAGAAGAAACTTGGGGACGTTGTTTCTATTTGATACATTAATTGGCGGCACCAGGAACGCTTGGGGGCAGGCTTTAAAGGTTGAGTTCATCGGACTCCTTCATCAATGTCTTGAGTGCCGAAGGAATTGCCGGGATCACTGGCCGAAGTTTTATCGTCTGGCAGGTTACGTTGTTTACCAGATGGTTTTTATTTTGCTCGCCTTGA
>JANPMZ010000490.1:0-3951 GCA_031427195.1 Nitrospirota bacterium | reverse complement strand
CATCCACCCCCGTGCCCCCGCCAGCGGAGGACAAAAACAGCAGTTTGTCGCGCCGCACTCATCCTGAGCAGTTACAAATGTTAAGACCGCTCCCCCTCACCCCCGATTACATCATTCGAGGGCAGGCTCTAACCTCTCCCCATGAGGGGAAAGGGATAATTTATTGATAAAAACAACGGTTGAGGTATAATCACGCCTATGATTGAAGATGATATCCTCATTATCCAACGATGCCTGGCCGGTGACGAAGAGGCGTGGAATGCATTTCATCGCTAATATTCCGGCATTGCCATGGCATTTCTTCGGTGGAAATTTCCTGCCATTATTGATGATCACGACGATATCATTCAAAGAACTTTTACCAACCTGATCTCGTCCGGGCTGAAAAATTTCAAGGGGACAACGAAGTATGAATTCCTTCTTTATTTCAAAACTATTGTAAGAAACAAGGCGCTGCGCGGCATTGAGGATCAAAAAAAAGAAGGGCCGGTTCAATTCAGGATGCGCAATCCGATTGCGAGGACAATCCACCGATGGTGGAAATTCCTGACCCGGACGCAGGCTCCTGTCCAGATCGCAGGGCGGAAGCGCAGGAGCTGGTGAACTTATTAGCAAAAACCTTAAAGGAATACGCCCTGATCGACCAGGAGGTCTATCTGTTAAAGCTGCGGGGGCACATGGATAAGGAAGTATCCGAGATTCTGGATATCCCGATGGGAACGGTCGCTGTCAAGTACGCGAGAGTCGGGAAAAAGCTGAAAGAGAAATACGAGGGACTCAAATAGAATTATTGAAATAAACCTGCTGTTGAAACGGTCTTGATAAGAGGAAGTGAAACCTATGGACAAGTTGAAAGCGAACACCGCTGACGCCTTTAATAATCTCGACGACCTGAAAACGCCAGCCTGCCTGGACGCAAAGACTGTCGGCATGTTCGCTGAAAACAGGCTGTCAGAAGAAGATAGGGCTAAAGCCGAAGCTCATGTTCAGTCCCGCCTTTATTGCCTCGGCAAGCTCACCGAGATGAAGGAACTTCTTTATCTTGCGTCCGAGGCCGAGCCGGTTTCTTCCGAGCTTGACAAAAAGCTGGCGGGCTTGCTGTCAAAGCATAAACAAAGAAAAAACGAACCGAAGAACTCTGCATAGCCGCCTTCTCATTTTAATTTGGTGGTACCCGATCAGAACACAATAATCCAAAAAGCAAAGGGGGACAGAGTAATGCTCTGTCCCCCTTTTTTAAGCGCGGTTCTTTTTAGATCTCTGTTACCGTAATGGCCTGCGGCGGGCAATTCTCAATGCAGGTCAGGCAATTGATGCACTCGGACATATTCACCGGCTCGGACTTTTCGGCTTGAAGCTCAAACACCTGCTGCGGGCAAACATTAACGCAGGTGCCACAGCCGTCGCACTTGTCCTTGTCCACTGTTACCATGTACATGGGCCTTGTTCCTCCTTCAGTAAAAGTATGATGCAAACAGCGGACATAGTACCTTCCCTGCTGTTTAAAATCAAGTGATAAATACTCCCACACAAAAAAAAGGGCTCATCCCATGGAGAGATGAGCCCTGCTGTTTTACCAGGCATCGTGCTGATTAATGGTCGATTTCTATTCCAACGTTCCGCTCCCTGACCGATACTGCTATCTTGTACAAGAAGGTCAGAATCAGGAACCCAATGGCCCAGACACCGAGGGTAATGAGCGCCTCCGGCATGGTAGGCCAGTAGGGATTGACCTCATCAAAGGTATTCGGCACGAATCCGCCGATCACGAGGCCGAAGCCCTTGTCGATCCAAAGGGAGATGAACAGCATGGAGCAGGCGAGCGCAAGCGTGCCCTCGTTCCTGCGCACTGCCGGGACCCAGAGCATGGTAAGCGATATGAGCGCCAATATGCTCGACGTCCACATGAGCGGTACGAGTTCGGCGTGGCCGTCAAGCCCCGCATACAAATAGACAAATGGGTGCTGGTGTCCTGGAATGCCGCTGTAGAAGGCCGTGAAGAACTCAAGGCCCAGCAGGAACACATTGGCGAACATTGCATAGGATACGATCTTGCCCAGTGCCTGGATCGGCTCCTTGCCCGGATCGAACTTGGTCAATTTCCGCACGATCAACGCAAGGATAATGAGCAGGGCCGGGCCGGCGGCAAAGGCCGAGGCGAGGAACCGGGCTGCCATGACAGCCGTGAGCCAGAAGTGCCTGCCCGGAATACCGGAGTACAAAAAGGCTGTGACCGTGTGGATACTGATCGCCCAGGGGATCGAGAGGTAGATAAAGGGCTTGATCCACTGCGGCGGCGGCATACCCTTCCGGTCCGCTCCCAGGGTGACCCAGCCCACCAGGGCGTTGATGACCAGATAGCCCATCAGCACCACGGAATCCCAGAACATGACGGAGCCCGGCGTGGGAAACAGGAGCACGTTCGTGATGCGCATGGGCTGGCCCATGTCAACAAAGATGAACAGGATGCACATGGTAACCGCCGAGATCGCCAGGAACTCGCCCAGGATCACGATCTTCCCGAATTTCTTAAAATCGTGTAAATAGTACGGTATCACGAGCATCACGGCCGAAGCCGCGACACCGACCAGGAACGTGAACTGGCCGATATACAGCCCCCAGGACACGTCGCGATGCAGACCGGTTATCCCTAACCCGTAAAAGAACTGCTGGAGATAGTAGTAAACACCGATCGCGGACAGGGCGCTCAGAAAGAACACCCAGGCCCAGTATTTCTTGCTCCCCTCTAATGCTTTCTCAAGCATGGTCGCCTCCTCCTATGAGATAGTAAATGGACGGCCCGGTGCCGAGATCGGGTTTGCGCCTGATCGTGTACTTGTTCGTCACGATCGACCTGACCTCGGAATTGGGGTCTTCCATGTCGCCGAAGAGCAGGCCGCCTTTCGGAGCAGCCTCGACACATGCGGGAACTTTACCTTCGGAAAGCCGCTCAGAACAGAAGGTGCATTTTTCCACGACGCCCTTGGTCCTCAAGGGGTATCCCTTGTTCTCATTCTTGATGAACGGTTCCCCATTCGGATTTTTTCCACGGGGATCGCGCCAGTTGAAGCTCCGGGCACCATAGGGGCAGGCCACCATGCAGAACCGGCAACCTATGCAGCGGTGCATGTCCTGCATGTTGATGCCGTCGGCAAGCTTGAACGTTGCCTTAGTGGGGCAGACGCGAACGCAGGGCGGGTTGTCGCAGTGGTTGCAAAGCACGAAGAACGGCATCTTTTTCATATGCTCGCTCATGTACTTGTTGTCCTGGCCCAGGAACGTGCGCTCATAGGTCGCCTGCCAGATCCATTTAATCTCGTCCTTCTTGTTGACCGAACCATCCGGATTTCTGAAGTCCGGAACATTGTGCGTCTGGTGGCAGGCCGAAACGACCTTCTTCACATCCTCTTCGGTCTTGAACTTGCTCATGTCCACGACCATGGCCCACCGCTTTGCGGTCAACGCTTCCTTGTTCTTATCCACCTGCGGGGGATACAAACCCTTTTGCCAGATTGTATGGGTAGCTGATGCTACCGAAGCGCCGAATCCCAGGATGGAGGAGATCCCGGCGATTTTCAGAAACTTTCTCCTGTCCATGCTCATGATTTCGCCTCCTCCTTCTCTTCCGGCTGAATGTGGCAATCCCAGCAGTATGGCTTGACCGCCATGTAGGTGTGGCATTCGTCGCAGAACTTCTTTTTGTTCGAGTGGCACTGCATGCAGCCGTTCTGGAGGCTCATATTGAACCGCTTGCCGTTCGTGTTGCTCATATATCCGCGATTGTAATCGCGGACCACGGAATCGCGCCAGTTGTTTAAAAGCTGCATATGTTCCGTGCGCATGAATTCCTTGGACTCCACGCACTCCTTCTTGCCATGCACCTTCTCCCACTCCAGGATCGTGGGAGTGTCTGTTTTCGGTTCAGGCGCCTTCGTGCCCTTCCCCATCACC
>JANPMZ010000489.1:0-8771 GCA_031427195.1 Nitrospirota bacterium | reverse complement strand
ACCGGCTGCAGGTGGTGCCCATTGCCCTGCCGCCCCTCAGGAACCGCGGCAGCGATATTATCCAGCTCGCGTATCACTTTATCAACTATTTCAGCCAGGAGTGCCATAAAAACATCCACCGGATCACCAGGGATGCAGAAGAGATACTCCTTGCATACTCCTGGCCCGGAAACGTGCGGGAACTGAAAAATGTCATAGAGCGTGCGATGATCCTGGAGGTCGAGAGCGAGATCCAGCCGGAGCATTTGCCGCAAGAACTCCTGGACAGCGTTTCGGATGCGGGTGCGCCGGCTGGAGGCGCGTTGGGCGCGCCCATATCACTGGATGGATTTGTCATTCCCGAGTCGGGTCTGTCGATCGAGGATGTTGAGCATGCGCTGGTCAGAAAGTCGCTTGACATGGCGAACGGCAACCAGACCAAAGCCGCCCATTTGCTGAAAATGCCCCGGGACGCCTTCCGGCGGCGTATGAAGCGATTTGGACTTATCTAACGTGAGCTAATTTGATGGATTCGTAAGAAGTCTCTTGCGCCGTCGTTGCGAGGAGCGGAGCGACGCGGCAATCTCGATTTACCAGGCGGATACGAATTGCGAGATTGCTTCGCTACGCTTGCAAAGACGGCTTTCTTGACTTTTTACGTTGCGTGGGTCGGGCGGCAGGATCATTTCAGCTCAGGATGGCATCGTTTGCAGTCTTGCATGGGGAAGGCGACCGTGAGGTGGCAGACGCCGCAAAACTTACCTTTAATGATATAGTCCATACGGAAATGCTTTGTCCCTTTTTTCTGGATATTGAAGATGTCAGGGTGGCAGTCGGCACAGTCAAGCCAGGCAGTATGCTGTTGATGGGGGAAGAGCGCCCTTGTTTGTATCCCGGTCCATTCCGGCTCAAGGCGGAGGACCTTGTCAAAAGGGATGGGTTCATAGTCATCATTGAGGATGCTCTGTTTTGGCGCGATCAGTTTCTTTTTCAGGGATTTTACCCAGTTTATCTGGTCGCCATACCGCGCCTTGGGCAGGTCTTTCAGTTCCGGGAACCTGGCATCGGTTGCGCCCTGGTTGCCGGTATGGCAGAAGACACAGGTATCATCACTGACTCCGAAGGCGATCTGGTTGTTGTGGCAGGCCCCGCAGTACTCACCCTTTTTGATCTTTGCCTCGGTGATCTCGGTGGTATTCGTTTTCATGGCAAAGTTCAGTTCAAAGTGGCAGACACGGCAGGTATAGTGCTGTCGGTGGACCCAGTGAGAAAAGGACACTGAGGGATGGGTGCTGCTTTGGGTCAGTCTGCTGATCAGGACATTGCCATAGCGCGCAGGCGCGGGGAGCGCCGGCAGATCAAAAACATCATCATAGGCGCTCCCCGCCATGGCGGGGAGCGCCGCTGTCATCAGGAAAATAAAAAGTACGACACTTCGCATACGAACCCTGATTCGAATCGCCTGGTGCAAAAAAACGGCCACTCGATCAATAGACCTCTTTGAGATGGCAGAGCTGGCAATCATAGAACGGGAACGCCACCTTTGCGTGACAGGCGCCGCAGAACTTTCCGGCGAAGATGTCCTGCATGTTATATTTCGTGACGCCGCGTTTTGCGCCGAAGATCTCAGGATGGCAGAGTTCGCAGCCGTTGAGGTCGGCGTGGATCTTGTGCGAGAAGATGATGTCCGGCATGCCGAGGATCGTGGACTTGATGTCGAAGTCCTTCGGGTTCGGGATGGCCTGTCGTTTGATGGAGATTCCTTCGACCTGGTCCTTGAGCTTGATCAAACCCTTTTCCTCGGCCTTCATCCAGTCAACCCGGTTGCCGAACCGAGCCTGCGGGAAGTTTTTCAGATACTCGTTGAAGCTTTTCTGACCCTTCACGTCTTTATCATAGGAGTGGCAACGGTCGCAGTTTTTCACCTCAGACACCAGCTTTTCCCTCGTGGTAGGGCCAAAGGCGTCCTTGCCGTTATGGCATGACCCGCAGTACAGGTGATTCAGATTGTCCGCTTCCCTGATGTCGCTTCCGCCGGCCTCCATGGCAAAACCGAGGTCAACATGGCAGACCCGGCAGGTGAACTTGGTCCTGTGGACCCAGTGTTTGAAAACGACCGGTGCGATGTTGCTCTTTTCCGAGTAGTTATTGATGACCACATTGCCATACTCTTCGGGCCTCGGCATCCTTTTTTTGGTCCCGAAAGTGTTGTTGGCGGCGAATACCGCAGCGGCACTCACCATCAATAATAAAACCATGACCAGTATCTTGCGCTTCATAATTGCGTGTCTCCTTCCTTCATGTGTGAAGAGTTATATCTATCCCGACAGGTCAGACTGACGTTATGCCGGCACCTTACCGTTTTTTTACATCAATACCCTGCTGCCGCAACTACCGATGGCAATGCAGGCAGAGCTCCGCAGGCTTTTCTGCCTTGTACCGGAAGAGGCCTTTCCATTTGGAGCTGTGTGGATTGTGACAACTGATGCAGGCCATCTTCTTCCCGGGACGCTTGGGGTCTTCCACCTGGTCCATGGGATGTCCCGACTTGGGGCCTTGGGACGATCGTACCCTGGCGTCAGGAGGAAGGGGAGTGCTTGGGTGCTTATCCCGGGAGATGTTCGCGTGGCATTTCAGGCAGAGTCCATTATCACCCAGCTTGAGCAGTCCCTTGTTCGGTGAAGTATGAACCCCGTGGCAGTCGTAGCAGCGGCCCTCGCTCAGGGGCTTATGAACGATTTTGCCGGTAAAATCCTCGGTGCTGTGGCAGGTGAAGCACAGTTCCGGCGATTTTCCGGTCAGGAGCTTGGGGTTCTGGCTCTGATGCGGCTTGTGGCATCCATTGCACATGCCGATTTTGAAGGGACCATGTTTTTCCCTTCCGGAAAGTTCCTCGGTCATATGACAGTCAAAGCAAAGGCCCGGTGTGGATTTTGTGAGAAGGTACTTTACCTTCGACGAGTGGGGCCGGTGACAGGTGGTACAGCGGCCGCCAGACACCGGTTTATGGCTGTGCTTTTCGCCGGTAAAGGACTTTTTATCATGGCATTTATAGCAGAGGTCGGGCTGTTTTGCCTGCAGGAGCTTCTCGGCCTTTGACTGGTGCGACGTATGGCAGGACAGGCAACTGCCCTGCTCGACCGGAGCGTGAGTGATGCCGTCCAGGAACGCGCTCTTATCGTGACAGGAGTAGCATAAGTTCGGGGTTTCGGACGTGAGAAGATTATTGGTATTCTCGGAGTGCGGGTTGTGACAGGCAGTGCACTTTCCGGAGATGACCGGCTGATGCAGCATGGCGGTCTTGTCCGCGATGCTTGCCCGATCGTGACACTTAAAGCAGAGTTCGGGCATGGTAAAGGTAAGGAGCTTTTCGTGATTGTCCGAGCTGTGCGCATCATGGCAGAACATGCAGAGCGCGGCAGCGGTCGGGAAGTGGATGTTCTGTTTCGTGGCGAACTTCTTATCATGGCATTTGTAGCAAAGGTCGGGCATGACGGTATTGAGCAGCTTGCCGTTATTCGATGAGTGCGGGTTGTGGCAGGCGGTGCATTTGCCGGTGACCGCCGGTTTATGCTGGTAGCGCCGCAGAAAGAGGCTCCTGCTGTGACAATCGTAGCAGAGGTCGGGTTGCTCCGATTTGAGCGAGAGCTCCGCCTTATCCTTGCTCGCGTGCGGCGAAACATGGCAGGAGCCGCAGCCCTTTTTCATGGCAGCGTGCAGGACCCGGCCCTTGCTCATTGCTTCATGGCATTTGTTGCAGTCCTGATCTTGAGCAGCCGGAGCCGATCCTGCGAACAGAAGGATGGCCGTTGTACAAAAGACAGCAGTGAATGAATGTATGAGTTTGATTTTCATGCCCCGTCCCAATAATACTACCGTAGTGTTTTTAGATTACCGTCTGATGAGACCCGGTCATCAGCATGTTCCGTCGCCAGTCATTAGTTGCTTCCGGAGCGTCTTCCCGCGACCTGCTTATAACCCCATCGTCAGCTGCGATTAACACGAAGAGCTTACTTGATCTGACGAATGAACTGCTTCAACTCCGTGTCATCGGGCGCCACCTTCAGCGCCTTTTCCCAGGCTTCCCGGGCTTTGTCCTTTTTCCCGATGGCATAATAAGCCGAACCCAGGCGTTTCCAGGCAAGGATATTTTCAGGCTGCAGTTCGATGACGATCGTACATTCCTGGATCGCAAGATCGTACCGGCCGTCGTAGATATGGTTGAGCGCGGCGAACAGGTACTGGTCGATGATGTTCATGTCGCCGACCGGCCCTTCCATGGTGCTTAAGTGCGAGGCATATTTTCGCTCAAGAAAGTCCTTGATCGCGGTGGTCAGCGATGACGGGTGCAGTTGTGCGGCATACCAGGCGCCCGCCATGGAAGCTTTGCGGTTGCCGTCGACGGTAATGTAGAGCGCGATTGCTTTACGCATCATGTCGCCGGCAGGGGTTTTTTCGTCGATCCTTTGCGCAACCTTAATAACGTCGTCGATCCGTGCGATCATGGTCTTGACATCCAGATCGGTCGGGTTGTCCGCAATGATCTTATTATAATAATCGCGCGCAGTATTGTAATCGCCGCGTTCATAGGCCTGTTTCGCGTCAACATAGAGGCTGCCCATCTTTTCACGTATCGCCGAGGCGATGTATCGTGAGGCGGCTTCCTGGGAATCATCGATGTCGAGGATCTTTTTCCATTCCTCGATGGCGCGGTCGTATTGTTTTTCCTTGAGGTAGGCGTCGGCCTGGTCGTAGAGTTTTTTCGTCCGGACATCGACGACATTACTTTTTGCGTTATTCAGGAGACTGCTGGCCTTCCGGTCGTAGGGCCTGACCGCCAGGAGCTTCTCCAGTTCGTTGATTGCCGATTTGTAGTTCCCGTCCTGAATGAACTTCTCGGCGTGGCTGTACAGCTCGTTGGTGGTTTTATCGGTGATGAGGTTCTTCGTCGTATCGATGAGGCTCGCGAAGCGGCGGTCTTCGGGGTTCATTTTCAGCAGCTTGTCCCAGGTCTCAATCGCCTTTGCATAGTCCGCATTCTGAAACGCTTCGGCGGCATCCTTGCAGAAAGGTTCCATTGCCTGCTGCCGGGCCAGTGAGCGGTAACGGGCAGCGGTCTTGTCAAAAGGGTCGATGGCGAGGACCTCGTTCAGGAGCGGCGCCGCCTGCTCGAACTTTCCCTCCCGGAAGAGCTGTACGACCTCTTTCTTGAGCTGGTCGATCCGCTCCACCTGCTTCGGCGTTATGGCCTCGGCGCCGGTTGCGATGCAGAGCATGGCGCCGATGACAAAAGTAATCAGCTTTTTCACTCGTTTGCTCCTCTGACCACGGTAATTTCGATGCGCCGGTTCTTCGCCCGGTCGGTTTCCGTATCGTTCGTATAGGCGGGCCTGAACTCTCCGAACCCGTGGGCAATGAGCCGTTCAGGGGAGATGCCGTTATTGAGCAGGAAATAGATGACGCTGAAGGCCCGGGCCGATGACAGCTCCCAGTTGGAGTCAAACTTCTGATTGTGGATCGGCACGTTATCGGTATGCCCTTCGGCGATGACCCTGTTGCTCATGGGCTTCAACTGTCCATTGAGGTGCTCGAGAAAGAACAGGATGTCCTTCTTCACCTCTGCGCTGCCGCTGTCAAAGAGGGCGAAGCTTTCCATCTTGATCTTTATGGAGAGCGGCGTTATGACCAGCTGGATCTTGTCCGCCAGATTGTTCTTCTTGATGAAATCACGGACATTCTGCGCCAGCGCGATCTCCTGCTTCATCTGCGTGACCCGGGGGTCGTTCGGGTTGGTTTCCGCCAGGTCGGAGAGTGCGGTCTCATACTCCACGGACTCGGACAAGGAAAAAGCATAGAACATGATGAACAGGATGACCAGCGTGAGCATGAGGGTGCTGTAGGGCAGCATCCAGAGCTCGGTCTCCTCCTGCTCCTCCTCATTATTATACTGGATGAATTTTTTAAGAACTGACGTCACAGCTTGCTCCTTGGCTGGCGGACGAGCGTGATCTCAATGCGCCGGTTCCTGGCCCGGTTCACCTCTGTATCGTTCGGATAGGCGGGATGAAATTCTCCATAGCCTGCTGCGACGAGCTGTTTCGGCGCCATGCCGCTGGCCGTGAAGAAATTCACGACGCCCACTGCCCGGGCGATGGAGAGCTCCCAGTTCGAATGAAAGGCCCCGCCCCGCACCGGTACCGTGTCCGTATGGCCTTCGATGATGATGTCATTGGGGAACGCCTCGATCAGGCCCACCAGGCTTTCCAGCACATTGACCGTGCCGGGATTCAGTTTGGCGCTGCCGATCGAAAAGAACGACTCCGGGTTCAGGGAGATCTTGACGGTCTTGTCCGTTACGGCGATCGTTGCTTTTTCCGCCAGTTTCCCCTCGGCGACTGCCAGCTCGAGGCGTTTGATGGCTTCTTCCTCGCGTTGCTTCTTCGCCTGGCGCTCAAGTTCTACCTGGTCGCGCGCCGACTGGTTGATGACCGTGCTCTCCATACCGGAAACCACCAGCTGTTTGTCCGATGCGGTCATGCGGGTCATGGCAAAAAGCATGAGAAAAAAGAGCATCAGATTCGTGGTGATATCGGCAAAAATAATGAGCCAGATATTCCCGATTTCTTTTCGTTTTTCAGTCATGGCGTAAGTCTGTTCGCACTATTCTCATTCCGCTTCCGGGCTAGGCCTGCCGCATGTGCGCCATGATGAAAGCAGTCAGTTTTTTCCTCAGGATCAGGGGAACATCGCCCTGCTGGATTGACATGACGCCTTCCGCGATCATCTCTTTGTTGATGATGTCACGTTCGCTGTGGTCCGTCAGTTTCGTGGCGATCGGGATAAAGACGTTCGCGGAAAAGATCCCGTAAAAGGTCGCCGTGACCGCATTGGACATGGCGGCGCCCATGCTCGATGGGTTGGACAGGTTCCTGAGCATTTCCACAATTCCCATCAGGGTGCCGAGCAGTCCGAAGACGGGGGCGACAGTGGCCATGGTCCGAAACGCGCCTGATACCTTCTGCTGGTTATGGCGCGTATAGAATATCTCGCGGCCGAGGTTGTCCTTGATCACGTCATGTTCAAGGCCGTCAACGAGCATCTGGATGCCGTGGATCAGGAACCGGTCATTGATCTTCGGCAGTTCGCCGGCCAGGCTCTCAACGCCTTCCCGCCGTGCCTTTTCAGCAAGCAAGGAAAGCTTCGCGATCATGTCCTCCATGTCCTTATCGCTGTTTTTGCTGGGGAACAACATGACGCGCAGCGACGGGACGATCTCCTTGATCACGGCCCAGGGATAGGCGATCAGGGTCGCGCTGAAGGTGCCCCCGTACACGATGATTAACGCCAGGGGATTAAAGAGCATGTGGAGGATGTTGCCTGCCGCCAAAACATACAGGATCGTCAGCAGAATGGCGACGAGCCCGATTATGGTCATTTTATCCATTTTTTGCATGTTAGTTATTTTCAACCTCCACAAGACCCTCGCTGATCAGGCGCCGCACCAGGACCATGAGATTTTGTTTTTCCCTCCGGAGACGCACGCCGGAGAGGGGGCGGCTCAGTTCCATTTCTTCCTTGAGTCGTTCAGCAGCGCCGGCGCTGAGCGAAGCAATGACCTTTTGCCGGATGTCTTCCGGTGACGCCTTCAGGATCTGGGCGAACAGCGTGGCATCGATGTTCCGGTACAGGGTCTGTATGCCGAGAGCAGGCAGTTCCCGAATGATCGACTCCAGGCTCTTGATCTTCGACTTGAGGCGCGTCGCGGTCTGGGCGTCTTTGGTCTCCAGGGTTTTGACGATCTTGTCGCGAACATCCTCGCTGGTCATGTCGAGCAGGGCCAGCAGTTTGTTCTCGCCGCCGACCACATAGGTCAGCCTGCTCTTGACCATCTCTTCGAGGGCATGCACCTTTTCTCTGTTGTTCTCTTCGTGGCCGAGGATAAGCGCGACCTCGACCTGCTTTTCCTTCGGGAACAGATCGAGGAGCCGCATGCCGATGGCCGGGTCAAGGTAGTTGATTGCAATGGCGATGTCCTGCGCGGTTGTGTCCTTCAGCAGGAAAGCGAGGCTTTGGATATCGCGCTCCCGGATAAAGGAGAAGGGGAGTGCTGTATCCTTTTCGACCGACAGCACCGCGGGTTCATTGCCCGAGGCGCCCGGCCGTCCGGACAGGACCTCGCGCTCGTACGTCATGGTCCGCTCGACCGTGCTCGAATCTCCCGTCCCGCGGATGAGACCCCAGTCGATGTTCTTGAGCGCCGGGACCACTTTCTTAAGCGGGTCCATGAAGAACAAACCGACCGTGACGAGCATGAAGCCGCCCACCAGGGTCAGGATAAGCCAGAAGAGGTTCGGCAGGGCGAAGAGCGAGCTGAAAAAACCCTTTGATTCAAAGTCCACTTTTTTAACGTTGATCGAGTCGCCCCGGTTCTGGTTGTAACCGATCACGTTCTTGGCTATGTCCTGAATAAGCTCGATGATCGAGCCGGGGACGCTGTTGTCGATCCAGATAGAGAGGGTAATTTTGTTGACCTTATATTTACTGCTCCCTGCGCCGAACAGCATCTCTGACTGGCCGGAGCCGATCTCCTTCTTCTCCGGGACCCCGGGAAGCACCAGCGCGTTCCCTTTCCTCTTTTCCATGAGCTTGTCGCTGTCGCCCCGGGCGGAGGTGAGCTCGGTGTTCACGAAGATGACCACCCGATCGGTCCCGGTGATCTCCATGATCACCTGTTTGAGTTTTCTCTCAAGCTGATTTTCGAGGGATATTTTGAGGGCATAGTCATCGTTCAC
>JANPMZ010000488.1:0-2799 GCA_031427195.1 Nitrospirota bacterium | reverse complement strand
CAAACACCGATAACGTGCGCTGGGCCAGTTTGGCCGCCCTGCCCGCCAGCTCGGGGTGGCTCGCGATCTGCGCATGTTGTGCCACCAGAAGCGGGGTGGAGAAAACGCCGGTGTCGCCGCAACACAGGGCATCGAAACAGCGCAGATAGCCTAGCGCCAAGGCATGCCAGACGCTCAGCGTGCTTTCCAGTGCCGCCTGTTCGGGCGGCGCGAATGGCAATGGCTTGCCGGCGAATTTTTTCCCCGCATCCTCCTGTACGTTGCAGACGGAATGGCGCAAGGTCTCAAGAATGGCAAAACGCTCGGTTGGCGACAGGGTGAAGCGGTGCAGCAAATGCAGCTGGTGCAAACATATGGCTTGCGCCTGCACGGCATTTGCCATGGGTACCGTGGTCAGCCATTCCTCGCAGGCGGCTGCATTGACAAAGGCCGGGCTCTGTTCGGTTCCGGTAGGAGGCAGTTCAAAGTTCATGGCATTTCATTCCGGGTCGAAAGTTCGGTTTCCAGGGCGTTCTGCAGCACGGCATGGTCCGCAGCGCGATGCTCGACGCCGGCGCGTTGCGCGCCGGCCCAGATCGGCGAGGGAAAGTGGCTGTCATCCTGCCAGCGGGGAATGACATGCCAGTGCAGGTGCGGCACTACATTGCCCAGGCTGGCGAGGTTGATCTTGTCGGGGCGGACCGTGCGCCGCACGGCGCGCTCGGTGGCCAGCAGGACATCCAGCGCATGATGCGCCTCATCGGGCGCGAGATCGCTCATCTCCGCCACATGCCGGTGCCAGACGACGCGACAGAAGCCGGGGAAGGCTGCCGCCGTCGGGTCGGTGACCCGCACTACCCGGCACAAAGCATCCTCCCAGAGCAGGTCGCCGCCGGGATCGGCGCACAATTCGCATTCGGTTTTTTTCGCCACCCGGCAAGCATAGCGCCAATCGGACGGTCTGTGCTAGCGGCAATCCGGATCGGGTTCCGTGTCGCTTACAACAATACCCGCTCGATGCCGCCGCTGTTGGCGGCGCGAACATAGTCCCGCATCCAGTCCGGACCGAGAATCGCCTTGGCCATTTCAACCACGATGTAGTCGGCCGAGATGTCCGCATCGTTGTCGTAACGCGACAGGCCCTGCAGGCAGGACGGGCAGGAGGTGAGGATTTTCACTTGGCTTGCCGCCGTGCCACCAGCGCCAGCGCGGTGCGTCCCTTCGGGAACTCTTCGCAGCTCCGCGGCACCGGCCTCGATTTCCTGCTGCTTGCGAAAGCGGATCTGGGTCGACACGTCGGGCCGCGTCACGGCCAGCGTGCCGGATTCGCCGCAGCAGCGATCGTTGAGATCGACGCGCTGTCCCATCAATGCGTTGGCCACCTTGATCCCGGAATGGTGCTTCATCGGCGTGTGGCAGGGCTCGTGATACATGTATTGGACACCCCGTATTTGCGTACCTGCGCCGTCGAGCTTGATGCCCTTTTCGAACAGCCATTCATGGATGTCCACCAGCCGGCAGCCGGGGAAGATCTTGCCGAATTCGTATTTAAGCAACTGGTCCATGCAGGTGCCGCAGGACACCACCACGGTCTTGATGTCGAGGTAGTTCAGGGTATTGGCGACGCGGTGGAACAGCACGCGGTTGGCCGTGGTAATGGTCTGGCCCTTGTCCTCGTCGCCCGATGAGGTCTGCGGGTAGCCGCAGCACAGGTAGCCGGGCGGCAGCACCGTGGTCGCTCCGGCGTGCCAGAGCATGGCCTGGGTGGCGAGGCCGATTTGGGAGAACAGCCGCTCGGAACCGCAGCCGGGGAAATAGAACACCGCTTCGCGCTCTTCGTCACCGGGATCGCTGGCCCGCTGCGGATCGCGGATCACCGGGATCAGGCTGTCGTCCTCGACGTCGAGCAGCGCGCGCGAGGTGCGCATCGGCACGTTCTTCGGCATCGGCTTGTTGAGGAAGTGGATCACCTGCGCCTTGATGTCGGGACGGCCAAGGGTGGCCGGCGGATGCTTGACGCTGTCCTGGATCAGGCCGAAGGACTTGGCCAGCTGGTGGCCCAGGCGCTGCGCCTTGTAGCCGAGCTGGATCATGCCGGCACGCACCAGCTTGATGGTCACCGGATCGGTGGCGTTGAGAAAAGCCATCGCCGCGGCGGTGCCTGGATTGAACTTTTTCTTGCCCTGGCGGCGCAGGAAATTGCGCATCGCCACCGAGACGTCGCCGAAGTCGATATCCACCGGGCAGGGCGTGACGCACTTGTGGCAGACCGTGCAGTGGTCGGCGACGTCGGAGAATTCGTCGAAGTGCTGCAGGCTGATGCCGCGCCGGGTCTGCTCTTCATAGAGGAAGGCCTCGATCAGCAGCGAGGTGCCGAGGATCTTGTTGCGCGGGCTGTAGAGCAGGTTGGCGCGCGGCACGTGGGTCGAGCAGACCGGCTTGCACTTGCCGCAGCGCAGGCAGTTCTTGATCGAATCGGAAATCTTGCCGATGTCCGACTGCTCCATGATCAGCGATTCGACGCCGAGCAGCGCGAAGGACGGCGTGTAGGCGTTGGAGAGGTCGCCGCGCATGTGCGACAAATCCATCAGCTTGCCGCGGTTGAAGCGGCCTTCCGGGTCGACCCGATGCTTGTAGTCGCGGAAGGGGCGGATCTCGTCGTCGCTGAGGAATTCCAGCTTGGTGATGCCGATGCCATGTTCGCCGGAGATCACCCCGCCCAGGCTTTTCGCCAGCGCCATGATGCGCTCGACGGCGTGGTAGGCGGTTTGCAGCATCGCGTAGTGGTCGGAATTCACCGGGATGTTGGTATGCACGTTG
>JANPMZ010000487.1:0-2720 GCA_031427195.1 Nitrospirota bacterium | reverse complement strand
GAAGAAAGTATGGGTTTATGTGGTCGTTGCCATTGGCATCGGCGGATTTATCCATGGGTATGTACCTGAAGATTTTCTGGTACGCTACGCCGGCCCGCAGAATCCGTTCGCTGTCCCGATTGCCGTTGCGCTTGGCGTTCCGCTTTACTCCAATGCTGCCGGCGTGATACCCGTTGTTTACGCGCTTATGGAAAAAGGTATGAGCATGGGCACCGTGCTTGCTTTTATGATGGCGGTTACGGCTCTCTCGTTTCCTGAGATGATCATTCTTCGGAAGGTGCTCAAGATAAAGCTTCTTGTCGTGTTCGTGGGGATTATGACGGTCACGATCATCGGTGTGGGGTATCTGTTCAACGCGATTTTATAGGAGGATCGTAAATGGAAATCAAGGTGCTCGGTCCAGGTTGCGCGAACTGCTTTAAGATGGGGGAACTGGCGAAACAGGCGGTCAAGGAACTGGGTGTTGATGCGAAGATAGAGAAAATCGCGGACATCGGCCAGATCGCCATGCATGGCATTATGTCCACGCCGGGTCTTTTCGTGAACGGCAAAATCAAGCATACCGGAAAGCCGCTGCCGAGCCTGGATAAGATGAAGGAACTGATCAAGGGCGAAGCTTAGAGGACGAACTATGAACGATCTCGTGACGATATTCAAGGCGCTTTCCGACGAAACCAGGCTCCGCATCATCAAGCTTCTTGAGGAGGGTGAACTGTGCGTGTGCGACATAACAGCCGCGCTGGACATGGTGCAGCCGAAGGTGTCTTTCCATCTCAGCGCTCTGAAGCAAGCGGGGTTCATCAAGGACCGTAAACAGGGCAAATGGATACATTACAGTCTGAACGAAAAAGACCTGTTCAGGAGAATGCTGATCCTCTCCGCGTGTGAGCGGATGCAGGACGGTACCCTATCAGGAGACAGGAAACGACTGAAGGCTTTTCTCGGAAGCAAAGAACAATCCGGCAAGGTTGTGCCCCTGAAACCGAAGGTCCGTAGTTACGGCTGATGGGGACACTAATTGTTTGCGAAGTTCACCGTATCTCATTGACTGAAAGGGGAGATTGATATGACCGACACGGGAGAGAAAAAGCTATCTTTTGGTGATCGATTTCTTACGCTCTGGATTTTCGCGGCAATGGCCCTCGGTGTCGGCCTCGGCTATTTCGTCCAGGGAACCGAAGCCTTCATCAACAGCTTCCAGGTCGGCACGACCAATATTCCCATCGCCATCGGCCTGATCCTCATGATGTACCCGCCGCTGGCAAAGGTCAAGTATGAGGAACTCGGCGAGGTATTCAGAAATAAGAAGGTCCTTGGCCTTTCGCTTGTCCAGAACTGGGTCATCGGCCCAATTCTGATGTTCGCTCTTGCTATCATCTTTCTTCGCTCCTACCCCGAATATATGGTTGGCCTCATCATGATCGGCCTTGCGCGCTGCATTGCGATGGTGATCGTCTGGAACGACCTCGCATGCGGCGATTCCGAGTACGCTGCCGGACTTGTTGCGTTCAACTCGATTTTCCAAGTCCTTTTCTTTTCCATCTATGCCTATATTTTCATAACCGTACTCCCGGTATGGTTCGGGCTCAAGGGCGTCGTGGTCAATGTGACGATCGGCCAGATCGCGGAGAGCGTTTTCATCTATCTTGGCATCCCGTTCATAGCAGGTATGCTGACTCGCTTTTTTCTAATTAAGATCAAGGATCGCCAGTGGTACGAGACGGTCTTCATCCCGAAGATCAGTCTGATAACGCTGATTTCGCTTCTCTTCACCATTGTCGTTATGTTCTCGATCAAGGGCAACTACATCGTGAGGTTGCCTTTGGACGTTGTGCGTATAGCGATCCCTTTGTTGATCTATTTCGTCGTCATGTTCCTGGTGTCGTTCTACATGGGAAAAATGATCGGGGCGGACTATCCGAAGACCGCGACGCTCGCTTTTACCGCCGCGAGCAATAACTTTGAACTGGCAATTGCTGTGGCAGTAGCCGTATTCGGGATCAATTCAGGGGTCGCATTTGCAGCAGTCATCGGGCCGCTGGTTGAAGTGCCCGTGTTGATCGGTCTCGTGAACGTGGCGAAGTATTTCCAGAAAAGATATTTTACGGTCGAATACTGCCGTGTAAAAGAACCAGCGTCATTGTAGAGGAGAATCAAGAATGAAAATATTTAGAATAATCTTGTCGGCCTTCGGATGAGATCACGCCGATATTAAAAAAGGCGGGCTTGTAATAAAGTCGCGAGGTATCTGTGATGGCGAATCAAATATGTTACTGCTTCGGCTATTCCGATGAGGACATTATCAAGGACGTGCTGGCCAACAGAGGCGTTTCGACCATTCTGGAAAGAATCGTGAATGAGAAGAAAAAGGGTGGGTGCAACTGCGGGACCAATCATCCGCTCGGACGCTGATGTTTAGCTGATGTCCGCCGGGTCGCGGACAAGGCAAAAGAATAGCTCTAACTATCAGAGGATAAGAGGCGAACACTATGCAAATTGCTGTATTCGGAGACATACACGGCAATATCGAGGCGCTCAAAGCCGCCTATTCCGTTGTCCAGAGCCTGAAGCCGGACAGGGTGTATCATCTCGGCGATCTCGGCGGCTATTCCCCATTTGTGAACGAGGTCGTAGCTTTCCTGAGTGAGCATGCCATTGAGGGCGTTCAGGGGAATTATGACGAGACCGTGGCGAATGACCGGGAACACTGCGGGTGCAAA
>JANPMZ010000486.1:0-1937 GCA_031427195.1 Nitrospirota bacterium | reverse complement strand
TGTACCGGGTCTTTAGCGCAGACGAGATCAAGGACGTAAAGGGCTATCCCACGATCACAAAACGCTCGATGAAAAACCTCTTGAGCGGTCACATGACCGAAGTGTCGTTTCTTAAAGCGGACTACAATGTTGGAATAGAGGACAGCCTGTTCACCGAGCGGTTCCTCAAACAGCCGCCGAAGAGATGGATTGAGTGAGGCAGGATCAGACAACAGAGGACACCCTGTACTCGCGCTACGCACTCGTAAACACGGGCGCAGGCAGATGTCAGATGACAGACTGGGGCAGGGCGTTTGTCTTAAGTCTGTGCTCTGTCTTCTGTATTCTGTCATCTGCCACTGCATGGGCAGCGGATATTTCGCTCCACGGTTTCGTGCAAGGGAATTATTCGCTGAATACGGCAGAGGACAATCCTGATGGCAAGGATTTCAAGTGGTTCGAGGAGCGGGCGCAGGTGAAGCTTGAAGCCGCTGCTGATCCGTTCCGCTTGTTCATCAAAGGTGATGCCTTTCGCGATAACATCGACAAACACTCCATCCTTGAATTCCGGGAGGGCTATGCCGACTACGCCTCGGAAAAATGGGACGCACGCGTTGGCCGGCAGGTCGTCACCTGGGGCGTCGGAGACCTGCTGTTCATCAATGATGTCTTCCCCAAGGATTACGAGGCCTTTTTCTCCGGCAGGCCCATGGAATATCTGAAAAAAGGCGTTGACGGCGCAAAGGTCGGGCTTTATCCCGGTTTTGCATCGTTCGAGTTTATCGCCATCCCGTATTTCGAGCCGAACAATTATCCTGATCCGAAAAGGTTCCGGATGTATGACCCCATGCCCGGGATCACAAACAGGGAAGTACAAGACCCGTACAGAGACTTTGGAAAAGCAGAGACAGCCTTGCGCATATACCGCGACGTGGCTGGATTCGATGCTTCGCTTTATTACTATCGCGGCTTCTCACGCCAACCATCAATGATGCCGGACAATCCCGTGACCAAGCTCACCTTGTTTTACCCGGAGCTTTCCGTATATGGCGCGAGCGTTCAGGGCAGGGCGTTGGACGGTGTGCTGAGTTTCGAGACCGGCTATTACGATTCGCGCCAGGACCGGCACGGTACGGACCCGATGATACCCAACGCACAAACGCGATATTTGATCGGATATCAGAGACAGCTCTGGGAGGACTTTACCGTTGGGATGCAGTATTACGGCGAATACATGGAGGATTACACAGAATACGTTCAAAAGCTGCCCCCCGGTTTCCCGCAGGAGAAGCGTCTTCACCAGCTTGCTTCCCTGCGGCTTACGCAATTTATGATTCATCAGACCCTGAGGCTCTCTTTCTTCGCCTTCTATGGGGTGTCTGATGGAGATTACATGCTGAATCCTGAGGTGAAGTACAATCTGACAGACTCTATCTGGATTGCAGTGGGCGGAAATGTCTTCGGCGGTGGCAAAACAGGAAGCCAGTTCGGACAATTCGCGAAGGACGACAACGTTTATACCCAGGTGCGATATGAGTTTTAACCGTTTGCCATTGGCCTCTTTCCCGCGTCTGTTTCTAAGATAACGACATAACGAAACATAACGAAATTATCTTGACGCCGTATGCCATGAATGATATGTTTAAGCGTGGCGAACGAGAGATGAAAGAATTTGGCGAAGGCAATCTATGAAATCGGAAAGTTTGTCTTCTCCGGTATCGTCGTCGGCTTTATTGTGAAATTCAAGGAAATAAGTGGAATCGACCTGCTGTTGATTGCGACCGGCGGAGCGTTTCTCACCGTGATACTTTTTACCATCGCGTATTTGGTGGACAGGGAGGATTAGCAATGTATGAATATATAGCCATAATCGTTCTCTTCGGTGTTCCTGCCCTTGCCGCAATTCTTGCGGGGATTTATTTTTGGATTCAAGACCATAAAAATCATCCCAAGCATGC
>JANPMZ010000485.1:0-3484 GCA_031427195.1 Nitrospirota bacterium | reverse complement strand
CTTGATTTTGATTAATTTCCGGCCGAGTTCCTTGCGCATTACGTCCATGTCCGTTGCCAGCTCTTGAAACTCATCTTCCTCTCTCAGTGAAACCGCGGCAACAAGATCCCCATCGGCGATCCTCGCGATGTCCTTTTTGAGCATATAGAGAGGGACCGAAAGTTTCTTCCTGAGCGTATAGATGGCATACGCAAGCAGGATAACGAACAGAACAAGGGCAATGGCATGTGCTGACAGGGCGGAGGACAGGAGAAGTTCTCCTGGCGACGAAGCCTTGAGATGGGTCGTATAAAGCGCTTCCTGCAGCCGTTTCCTGCCGAAATAAGCAAAAAAAGCGATTGCGGCGACTGCCCAGAGGGTCGTGGTGAGCACAAACCTCAGAATGAATCTGCTCTGAAAATCTTTATTAATAAAGTAGTTTCTCCGGCGATTAACCCCCATACCCACCTCCCCTATTTATCATGACACGCCAGGCACAAGCTGCTTCCTTCGTTGGACATGACAAGCATGTTGCGCAGTTTGGAGTATATATCGTGACAAGATGTGCATCCGATTTTTCCGGTGATAAGTTTTATTTTCGGATTTAACTGCTCCAACGGACGAAAACCGCCTCGTTTCATTGCCTGTCGGTATTTTATGCCGATCGGGTGACTGCCCTGAGCATCGTGACCAGATGATAATGCAAACCCATGCCGCCAGGTGCCTGTTTTCACATCCGCTTGCGTTGCGAGAGTGCCATCGTGACAGGAGATACATGCCTGGGAAACCTTATCTATGCGGCCTCCCGTCCCTTCCGCAAAACTCATGTGGGCCATTCCTAAATTTTTGGCATGGCTGCCGTCTTTTTCCGGTACGAGTGCACCGTCTTTATGACAGGCGTTGCAAAACCCCTGTCCTGTTACCGTTCTTCGCAGGTAATACCATCTGCCGGAAAATCCCGGGTAAGGCGAGGCATGAATGTCATGACAGGTGGCGCACGTCAGCTTCCCCTCCCAGGACAGGGGAAGATCCGCAGGGGGCACGATAGTTTCGGGCATCATCTCTACCGGGTGTGATAATGAATCCTCACTTTTTTTATGGCATTGACGACAGAGCGTTTCCACGGAAGCCGTCATCCTCAGTGTCTCGCGCTTGCCCTTCACCGGCGTAACAGCATGACAGTCAACGCATTGATCGTCCGAAAAATCATGCGCATTGTTTCTCAGCGCCGAATAGACCAGGCATACGGAAAATACGATCAGGAGAACGATACCCAGATACGTCTTTATCATGTTCTGATCTCCGAAAGGATTTTATCGATATTTTTTACCGTGCCCGATAACTCATCAAGCGCGGACTCGAGCGCAACCCGGTCCTTGCTCTGTTGAACCATGCCGGATATCGATTCCGCTTGCATTTCTACGGCGGTAGTTTGATTTTTGAGAGTGCTGACGGTGTCCCGGTAGCGGACAGCCACTTGTTTCAGCATATCTTCAACATCGGTCAGGTTGTCTTTTTGGCGCAACTGAAAACCCACCTTCAGGTTTCCCCCGGCGATCAGTTCCGCCTCACGACCGAGCCGAAACGCCGGTCCCGCGATTCGGTGGGAATAGAACATGAGAAGAATGGCGATCGCGGGGATGAAAAAAATTGCCATAACGACGTATAGCCATACTATCTTTACCAGGAGCGCCTGCTCCATCATCTGAATGGTCAAGAGCGCTTTACCGTAACCTTCACCCAGGCTTGAAGGGAAGAGCGCAAAGATCCCAACTCCACTGCTCACGGCGCCGAGGACGATAATGCAGAATGTATAAAAAAATAATTTTATGTGGTAGTAACGGCGAGTGGAAGAACGGGCAATATTTTCCATGATAGTACAACCCTCCTCAGAAGAGCGTTATTCATGTTATCGTAGTAGAAGTATACCCAATAATGGGAAAATAGCAAGAAGGCAAAGAAACATTTGTCAGAAATCCATGGGATAATCATGGAAGGGGTCGGAGAGTTCGGAGCCGGTCATGGCGATATATTCCTTCACAAACTCGATGATCTCCTTTTTCCGGTATGAATCGGAGCAAACGTCGGTCATGTCGCCGATGTACTCGTGCAGCCGGGTACAGGCTTGCTTCAAGTCCTGGATTTCGTGAATCGCCTGTTGTGCCGGCAGATGCCAGAAGTCGTTGCTAGGCGTGAATCGGGGATTATAAAACACCGTCGGCCTGTTTTTTATCGTCCCCTACCAGGTAACGAACGGAAACATTCGTGTCCAGTCCTTTCATTATGAGGTTTGTTTCCTCTTAAATCGTTTGGCGATAAATTTTTTCATGTCCTCCGTAGAGACTGCCTTCATCCCCGGACTGTGCAGTATCCCCTCAAGATCGCCTATTTTGAGGGTCGCGGGCTCCAAGACTACCTTGCCGTTTGCTTCAACGACAAAATCAATTCTATCCACCGGTTGGAGATGCAGGTGGTCCCTGATCTTCTTGGGAATGGTTGCTTTTTATTCTTTCGCCGGGTTTCTCCCTATTCAACGCGACCTGCCGTTCTTCCGCACTTCCACATAACGCGCTGCGCCCAGTGCAGCGATGCACCCATCGGCTGCCGCCACCACGATCTGGTTGGCGAACTTTTGTCGTAAGTCTCCCGCAACGAAGATACCCGGAACGCTCGTCTCGCACTTCTCATCTGTCAGGACATAGCCCAGTTCGTTTGTCCGGACCGCCGGGGGGACTAATAAATTATTAGGTGAATAACCGATAAAAATGAAGACGCCGTCCGTCGAAAGTTCTCCCTTTTCCCCGGTTTCCGTATTTTCGAGAGAGACGGCATTGACCGCTTTCTCATTTCCTTTGATCTCCGTAATGACCGTGTTCCAGATCACTTCGATCCCGGGCTCAGTCACGAGACGACTTTGCAGTATCTTGCTTGCCCGCAGCGTATTCCTCCGGTGTACGAAATATACTTTCTTTGCCAGCCGTGCCAGATAGAGCGCCTCCTCGACGGCGGTGTCGCCCCCTCCCACGACAACAACGGTCTTATCTCTAAAAAAGAACCCGTCACAGGTGGCACAGTAGGAAACACCCGTTGCGAGGTATTCCGCTTCACCGGGGATGCCGAGCTTTCGTACCGTTCCGCCCGCAGCAATGATCAACGCAACGGCCTGGAGCACATCGCCATTGGCAAGCCGGACCGAGTGAAGATCGGACCCGGCATCCACTGCGGCAACCTCCTGCCGGATAATGTCAAGGCCGACGGACTGGACATGATGGACCAGCTTATCCGCCAGATCAAACCCGGTTATGCCCTCCACGCCCGGGTAGTTCTCAACCTCTTTTGATATGGCTATCTGTCCGCCGAGCAATCCTTTCTCGAGAAGGACCGTTTTCAGCGCGGCTCTCTTGCAATAAAGCCCTGCGGCGAGTCCTGCGGGCCCTCCTCCCACAATGATCACTTCGTAGATTTCCTTGCTCGTCATGACACTGCCCCCCGGGACTTATTTTAT
>JANPMZ010000484.1:0-1783 GCA_031427195.1 Nitrospirota bacterium | reverse complement strand
TGCTACTATGGCGCAATTACCCGGAAGAAACTACCGAACAAGTCCTTTGAGTATGCGGTGGATGAATCGAAGTGCATCGGCTGCGGCTTCTGCGCGGGCATCTGTCCCTGCGGCGTCTGGGAGATGGTGGAGAACGTGTAGATGTAGCTTTCTCTCCCCTCGTGGGAGACGATTGAGGTGAGGGGGAAACCTCGCCAATCCCGAGTTAATAAAGCCCTTTGCCTGAGACATGGTGAAGGGCTTTCTTTTTTTGAAAATCAGGTTCTTGCTGTTTCCTAATTTCCTTGCCATTTGCCTGCTGTTATTGTATTCTTTTTTTGTAATGCCCGCATCGCTCAAAGCGAAGGCGCTGATATAGCGGAGTCCATGAATGCCGACGATATTCAAGAAAGGCCCATACCGGTTTTTCTTCTATGCAGGCGATAAGGATGAGCCACGGCATGTCCACGTGGAGCGAGACGACAAAATTGCAAAATTCTGGCTTGAGCCAGTCAGGATGCACAGCAGCGGCGGATTCAACCGCGCAGAGCTTGCCAAAATTCAGGAGATCATTGCTGCCGAGCTTGACCGGTTTGTGGAGGTGTGGAATGACTATTTCGGAAGTTGAATTGTTGGTCCCGAATACTGAAAAGGTTACTATCACAAAGGACACCCTCACGGTCGACTTGAGCGACGGAAGGACCCTTTCCGTTCCGCTGGCATGGTTCCCCAGGCTGCTTCATGCCACGAACCAGGAGCGCAAGCATTGGAGGCTGATCGGCAAGGGACAGGGCATCCACTGGGAGGACGTTGACGAGGACATCAGTGTTGAAGGACTGCTTGCGGGAAGGCCGTCAGGGGAAGGGCGAGAATCTTTTAAGAATTGGCTGGAACAGAGACAAACCAGACGCCGGGAGCATGGGTGAGAGAATAGTTGGTTTGCTGCAAAGCAAAGAAAAAGCCTGACAGCTAATAAACTGCCGGGCTTTTTTATTACGGCACTACAGCTGACAGCTTGCCGAGAGGGAATGCATGCACGACCACCGGACCAGAAGCAGTACATCAACAAGAACTATATCGCATTGCTTCAACGATTCATTTGCAGGAACGGCCCATCTTCCCAAATATTTTTACGGCAAGCTCATGAATGAAGCTAATGTCATTCGGCGTACGGGTTTGTAAATAAGCAATCAGGTCGTTAAGTTCTCTGCTCTGTTTTTGCGGCAGCTTCTTTTTTGAAGGCAGAATCAGATCTTCAATCGGAATTTTAGTCGCAAGAGCGATTTTGATTAGCGTGTCAACCGTTGGAACACCAACTCCCCTTTCTATTTTGCCGATACTGTCTTCGCTCAAATGGACAAGCTCGGCGAACTGACTTTGTGTCAGCTTCAGAGATTGCCGCAGCACACGTATCCTGAGAGAAATTTCATTCGATTTCATTAGTCGCCCCTGTCCCGTACGCTATATTAGGCAAACCACGAGGAAAACAACAGGTACGATAGGGCGGTTTTAAATCTTGACGATAAGGCGGTTATGTGCAATAGTAAGCGCTGTAATCTTTCCAAGTCACGCAAATAAAACAGAATGATCATGTGGAGGAATAGAATGAAGATAGGTTTTGTATTTGCGGTTATACTGACAGCAGTAACGGTTATTGCAGGCTGCGGTGGTGGAGGTGGAGGCAGCGCAGCCCCGGCGACCCCGCCAGGAGCTCCCAGCATCTCTGTGGAAATTTCCTCCGCTTACCGTGTCATAAGGACCAAAAACAATCGGATTGTCTGTTACCGAATTAAGTTCAATTTCT
>JANPMZ010000483.1:0-1575 GCA_031427195.1 Nitrospirota bacterium | reverse complement strand
ACAGAACTTCCTGATCGAAAGACCCCTCGACATAGACGTCAGCTAACTGAGGTTCAAGTTCGTACCTGACAGCGAGCTCTGCAACAGTTCGCCTGGTGACGTCGCTCATGTTCTGTTCACCAACTTTACGACTCGACTGCGATGCTGGGCGAGCAGTTCCATTGAGTGAGATGCAAAGACGAACTGAATGCTTGCGCCGTTCGTGATGTCCAAGAGCGATTGGACAAGCTGCCGTTGCCACTTGATGTTCAACGATATCTCTGGCTCGTCGACCATAAAGACACTAGGCTGTTCACGGGCTATCAGGACGTAGCAGAACAGAAGAAGCAATTGCTGTTCGCCAGAAGAAAGCTGCGCCGGAGTCAACGGGAGACCTAGTCGATTCTGAATGCTGAAGCCTTGACTGAGCTTAAAGGCGATGACTTTGTCGCTAAGCAACCCATTTACGATGGTGACAAAACGGTCAATCAATTGGTAAATTGGCTCAACCGCTTCAAGTCGGGCTACGAGGCTCTTGACATAGGACTCTAATAGTTCCGCAGCAAGTTCACTCTTTTTAGTACTTCTTCCGCCAAGTGCCTTGCGGAAGTCGGTAGTCGACAAGTGCGTGGCCAATTCGTATCGTGCGTGTTCCGCGGTCTTCGAATCGATGTATGCAAGTTGGTTCTGCAGATCAGCGACAGTGCTCTGTCCGGCAGCTGCCTCCTGTTTTGACGATGGTGACACTAGGCGGCGCAGAACGTCAGCATAGACAGAGTGCACGTTCATAGAGCCTTTATTTGCGCCAATAACCGCCTTGCGGCTAATCCAGCGTGCCGCGGCGCTAAGGGCTTGGGACAACGCAATCTCGCGCGAGCGGACGACAAGTTCATTTATTCGCTTTGGCTCCTCGTAATGCATAACTCTTCGGAGTTCCATTTCGTCGCTCGGGTCCGCGACTGAGCCACTGTCGAGCCGTCGATCCGCGTTCAGTATGAAGAGTGTCGGAACATGGTCCTTCAGGGCGGCTAGGTACGCCTGCTCACCTCGGGGTACGGCGCCGGTTTCCCGCTTCTTCACGGGAGTCGAGCGGTGGTGAATAGTTTGTTGGCCGCTCGCGTCAACTTCGATGTAGATCGAATCAGTTTCAAGCAGGCGCGATTTGTCACTTGGTTGATAATCCCAGGCCACAAGCTTTTGCTCGCCCTTGGCTATCTCGAGCACTAGAAACTTCGAAGACCCTTCGCCTTCAAACCCGGCGATGAGCTTAACGCCGGAGGCAAGCGAAACTTCAAGTCGTACGTACTCGGTTTTAAATAAGGCGGTGCGGTGGCCACGGTTGTGCGCTGCGGAAAGAAGATGGAAGACTAGGCGCAGCAACGTGCTCTTCCCAACACCGTTGTCACCGTAGTGATTGGCGGATTTGGACAATGCTCCATTCTGCGGAATGTTGTAGGTGTTTAGACCGATTAGTTTCTCAACGCGGATGTCAGTTATGAGCTGTGCAGTCATTGTGTGTCTTCAGTGGTGTGTGGGAAATGCTCGGGTCAGATCGCGACTATTCCTAAATATTAACGAAAACTGCAACCTGACCCT
>JANPMZ010000482.1:0-2813 GCA_031427195.1 Nitrospirota bacterium | reverse complement strand
AGAATAAAATGGGGATGGGAACATATTTTGTCAGGGATTACAGATCATGGTGCACAGACCCTGACGGAGCCCGTCTTCCACACCACGGTGAGATATCGGGTACATGAACCGATCAATCGACTTTAGAATATCCTTTGATGTCCTTGATCAGGAGCGTCGGCGGCGATATCCAGGTCGTACTGTAACTGCAGGCCAAGCCAGAACTCTGAGGACATACCGAAGAACCGCCCGAGCCTCAAGGCAGTATCAGCCGATACTTTTCTTTTCTCAAGAACGATCTCGTTGATCCTTCGCGCAGGAACGCTGATACTTACTGCAAGCTTGTTCTGGCTCAGACCCAAAGGCTTCAAAAATTCTTTATTCAGGACTTCGCCGGGATGCTCTGGAGGTAAGACACGTCTCTTCATCGTTTATTCACGAACTTCACACCCTCGACACCTTTCAAATCTGCATCCTGTGTCCAGAGGACAGCATGGTGAATCCTGGCGGTTGCCACGATCACCGCATCGGCAAGAGACAGCTTTAGTTCATGTCCGATTTTCGCGGCATTGACGGCGGTCCCGCTGTCAAGGTCGATCACCTGCCCCTGCTGCATCAATGCGGCGGCCTGAAGTGCGGCATCCTCTCCCCTTTGCTGCAAGACCCGTTTGAACACTTCAAGAATGCAGAAAGTCGGGACAATAAGCTCCTCGGTGTTTTCGATGGCCGGAGCAAAAAAAGCCGCATTCGGTCCGTCAGCGAGGTATTCCAGCCATCCGCAGGAATCGACCAGGTTCATATGCGGTCCTTCTCCCGGACCACCGTGGTATCAATCCCTTTGAGAAATCCGCGCATGGCCTTGATCTTCTTTACCGGCACCAACTCAATCCGATTTGCGTAATTGATGACCTGCAATTTCTCACCCGGTTTGATGCTGAGCGTCTCCCGGACCTCTCGTGGGATGACAACCTGGTACTTCGGAGAAACAGTAACTGTTTTCATAATGACCTCCATCGATAGCTACTGTGTAATACTATATCACCATCGATGCAATCTGGCAAGAGAGAATAGTATACCAGCTTTGCATAAAAAACAGTGCGAGGACACGGCAGGACGGCGAACGAAACGACATAGCATGCGTGGAGTGGCTCGGAGTGATCAACGTGACGCAGCGTACGCAAAACGCTAAGATTGTGATTGAGAATAAGCAGTTGTAAATAATGGTGCCCCTGGGAAGATTCGAACTTCCGGCACACGGTTTAGGAAACCGTTGCTCTATCCACCTGAGCTACAGGGGCGTTTCAATTGCGGATTGTAGATTGCGGATTTCGGATTTAACAAAAAAAACTTCACGAATCGAGATATTTATTCCGCCTGTCCTCGGCATCTCACGGGGGCAATCCGCAATCTACAATCCGAAATCGTCACACCATTTCCTCAAAATCGATCTTTTTCCGCTTCGTGATGGCGCGCAGTTTGTTGAGCGCCTGGGTCTCGATCTGACGTACGCGCTCACGGGTGATGTGAAATTCCTTCCCAATGCTGTCCAGGGTCTGTGGCTCGCCGTCCACAAGACCGAAGCGCATCTCGACGATCTTCCGTTCAGTGACGGTAAGCTGGTTAAGCCATTCGTCGATGTGCTCTCGTCTGCGCTTATCATCTGAAAGACTGGCTGGAGAGAGAGCGTTGGTATCCTGCAGGATGTCCTTGAGGGTATCTTCCTCCTGATCGCCGATCAGCATATCCAGGGAGTAGGTTTCCCGCACCACCTGCGAGATGCTTCGCACCTTCTCAATGGTTACCTTCATTTTTGTCGCGATCTCTTCGATCTGCGGATCACGCCCCAAAGACTGCGTAAGCTGTCGCATGGCGCGCATATACGCGTTTACGATCTCGGCAATGTGGACCGGAAGGCGGATGGTCCTCGTCTGGTTCACGATGGCCCGCTCGATGGACTGCTTGATCCACCATGAGGCATAGGTGCTGAATTTGAAACCGCGTTCGTATTGAAATTTTTCAACTGCCCGAATGAGCCCCAGATTCCCTTCTTCAATGATATCGGAGAACTGAAGGCCCCGGTTGATATACTTCTTGCCGATGGCAACTACGAGACGCAGATTGGCTTCGATCATGTTGGCGCGGGCCACCTGATCGCCCTGGGCGATCTTCTTGGCCAGGCTCTGCTCCTGCTCAAACGTAAGGAGCGGCGTCCTGCGTATTTCCTTGAGGTAATACTTAATGGCATCAAGGCCACGACCCGAAGCGCTGTCATCAGCCCCGCTGTTTTTTTTCTCTACTTCGATCTTCTCTTCAAGTTCCTCGGTAGAGGGTTCCTCACCCATCATATCATCTACCGACTTTTCCCTGTCACTCATGAAGACCTCTTGGGGCGGCAACAAAGGATGCCGCGGCTTCCTTTGTTCTTTACACCAGCCTGAAAAACCGCGACGCCGGACCGGCCGAGGGAGAAGCAAGAAAAGTCCGAAACCGCTCCCGAAGAGAGCGGTTTCTACCCTCGGTGCGGAATTGAATATGGTTGGCTGCTGTACATCAGGCGGGAGGAAAAAACCGGGTAAATCCTGTCCTTTACCGAACGCGGCCCAGGCGGGAAAAGACGCCCTGCGACCGCTTGAACCTCTATGAAAAAAATGGTCGGGGCGAGAGGATTTGAACCTCCGACCCCTTGGTCCCGAACCAAGTGCGCTACCAGGCTGCGCTACGCCCCGACAAGCCCGCATAGTATACTAAGTCAATTCAGTTGTCAACCCCGTTAAAGATGAAACACGGATTATTTTTCCGCGGAAAAGCCTTCTTCCCGGACCACGAACAGATGC
>JANPMZ010000481.1:0-2587 GCA_031427195.1 Nitrospirota bacterium | reverse complement strand
CCAGAGGTCCTCAAGGGAACCGCCGCCGCGGCCCGTGATCACGACATCGACGTTTCCTGCACGGTTGAAGTACTGCAACGCCTCCACGATGGAAGGAGCGGCCTCCACTCCCTGCACGGGAACGGGATAGATGATAATATGTATCCTCGGATGGCGGCGTTTGATGACCCGCAGCATGTCGCGGATGGCGGCGCCGGTCGGCGAGGTGATGATGCCGATGCGCTGCGGCAGGAGCGGCAGTTCCCGTTTGCGCTCCAGGCCGAACAGCCCTTCCTTTTCGAGCTTTGCCTTGAGCTGCTCGAAGGCCAGTTGCAGCGCGCCGACCCCCTTCGGTTCGATATACTCGAGAATGAGCTGGTATTCTCCCCGCGGCTCGTAGACTCCCACCCTCCCGCGGCAGACCACCTGGATGCCGTGCTGAAGCGTGAATTTGAGAAAGCGCTGCGACGAACGAAACAGGACCGCACGAATCTGGCTTTGCTCGTCCTTTAAGGTGAAATAGGCGTGTCCCGACTGGGGGATGTTGAGGTTCGAGATCTCCCCTTCAACCCACACATCGGGGAAGGAGCCTTCCAGAAGGTCCTTGATCTGCGCGGTAAGCTGGGTGACGGTGATGATGTGGCTTTTCATATTGCGGATTTCGGATTGCGGATTGCGGATTTATTACCCGCATTTCCAACTGCACAATCTGCACGAGAATTGATTATGATTTTATATGGATCCGTTCGATAGAAGTCGCCTTCCCCGTTGTTTCATCGATAGCGATCAGCACCGCGTTCAGGTGGACCGGGCCTTTGGGTATCTCAAACCGGTGGGGCGTCTGGTACAGAAAACGCAAGATCGCCTGTTCCTTCCGCACACCGATGACCGAGTCGGTCGGTCCGGTCATTCCCACATCGGTAATGAAGGCCGTTCCGTTGGTCAGGATGCGCTCGTCAGCCGTCTGGACGTGAGTATGGGTGCCGATGAGAGCGCTGACCTTGCCGTCGAGATGCCAGGCAAGGGCGATCTTTTCGGACGTAGCCTCCGCATGGAAATCGATGAGCACGATTGGTGTTTCTTTTTTCAACCGCTCGAGCTCACGCTCAGCTACCCGGAAGGGATCGTCCAGGTTTGACATAAATACGCGCCCTTCAAGGTTCAGGACCGCAGCCTTTCCCGCTCCGGGCGTGGAGACCACCACACTCCCCACCCCGGGAGTGCCTGATGGATAGTTGGCAGGCCTGATGAGACGATCCTGTTTGTTGAGATAAGACTCGATCTCCTTCTTGTCCCAGACATGATTGCCCGAGGTAAGCACATCGATCCCCATGAAGAACAACTCATCAGCAATATCGGCGGTAATACCGAATCCGCCGGCCGAGTTCTCGCCGTTGGCAATGACCAGGTCCGGCCGGTGCGTATCCATGAGCCCGCGAAGCTGGGCCCGCACCATCTTCCGGCCCGGCTCGCCGATGATATCACCAATGAAAAGAACCTTCACAGAACCCCCTGCGGGAAAATCCCAAACATCAAATCACAAATCCCAAATAATATCCAAACACCAAAATTACAATAACCAAACGTTTGGAACTTGATGCTTGGTGTTTATATGTAATTTGGTACTTGGTGTTTGGTGTTTGGTTTATTTCGCGTACTCCACGTATCTGCTTTCGCGTACCACGGTCACCTTGATCTGGCCGGGGTAGGACATCTCGGCCTCGATCTTCTTGGCAATGTCACGGGAAAGCTGGGCCGAATGCGCGTCCGAAAGGTCTTCGGGCTTCACGATGATGCGGATCTCGCGGCCCGCCTGAATGGCGTAGGACTTTTCCACGCCCTTGAACGAATTGGCCGCGGTCTCGAGCTGCTCAAGCCGCTTGAGGTAGCTTTCGAGGGTCTCGCGCCGGACACCGGGCCGTCCTGCCGACAGTGCGTCCGCCGCGGCAACGAGCACTGATTCAACACAATTCGGTTCGCCGTCGCCGTGGTGGGTCATGATGGCATTGATGACCTTAGGGTTTTCGCCGTACTTTTTGGCCAGGTCCCCGCCGATCTGCGGATGCGTGCCTTCCACTTCATGGTCAACCGCTTTTCCGATGTCATGGAGCAGGCCTGCCCGCCGCGCCAGCTTCTGGTCCACGCCGCATTCGGCCGCCATGATGCCGGCAAAGTAAGCGACCTCGCGCGAATGCATGAGCACGTTCTGGCCGTAGCTCGTCCGGAACCGGAGCCTCCCCAGGAGCTTGATGATCTCGGGATGAATATTGTGCAGTCCGAGGTCGAAGGCAGCCTTTTCGCCCTCGTCCTTCATGGTGATATCCAGGTCCTTTTTGACCTTTTCGGCGATCTCCTCGATGCGCGCCGGGTGAATGCGGCCGTCCAGGATAAGGCGCTCGATCGTGAGCTTCGCGATCTCCCTGCGAAGCGGGTCATAGCAGGAAAGGATCACCGCCTCGGGCGTATCGTCGATGATAAGATCGATGCCGGTGGCTGCCTCAAGCGCACGGATGTTCCGCCCCTCGCGGCCGATGATCCTGCCTTTCATTTCGTCGTTGGGAAGGTTCACCACCGACACGGTGGCCTCGGCGACATAGTCACTGGCGTA
>JANPMZ010000480.1:0-2248 GCA_031427195.1 Nitrospirota bacterium | reverse complement strand
TCGAGGATCGCCCTGCCGGGCTTCAGCGGATTGTCGGTGGCGCCGATCACGGCAACGGTTTTCGGGTAGAAGAATTCATGCAGGTCGTGGCGCATGGAGAAAAAATAGCACACTCTCCTGAAGGTGTAAAGGCTATTTCTGTGTAACTACTCAGGTCAGTTACTTCGCTTCATCGCAAGGAGCGCGGGGAATATCGATTTTCCGGTCATAATCAGCGATCGCGGCGCTTCCGCTTCGCCCGCGCCGCCTGGATGTTCTGAGTACCGCCGCCGGAAAGGGCAATCGCGCTCTGGTTGCGGTTACGCTCAGCAACCGACCTGAGTAGTTACAAAAATAAGCGGTATGATTTTCGTCATACCGGCGTTGACGCAGCGATGGTATAATAGCCTATGATAAATCAGCCTACTGCCATACGCTTCGTTCGCTATGCCGTCCAAATCGGCTTTATCCTGATCACGCTCTTCATCGGCTTCCGGTTTTACCAGTTTGTTCAGCATTTCGAAGCGCCGGGCCGGCCCTTTGTTGAGCGGCCGGCATCAGTGGACGCGTTCCTTCCCATCGGCGGGTTCATGGCCTTCAAGTACTTCATCACGACCGGCAATGTGGAGCCCGCGCATCCTTCCGGGCTGATCATGTTCGCGGCGATCCTCGGTGTTTCGCTGCTTGTTAAAAAGGGCTTCTGCGGCTGGATCTGCCCGATCGGCTCCCTTTCACAGTACGCCTGGATGCTTGGTGAAAAAATATTCGGCAGGAATTTCAGGATAGGCAAATTTACCGATATTGCTCTGCGGTCGATAAAGTATGTCCTCATGGGGCTCTTTGTGTTCCTGACCGGGATCGCCATGGCACAGATCTGGATGGTCTATTTCTTCATCGGCGACTATTACAAGCTCGTGGATGTTCGCATGATGAAGTTCTTCACCGAGATGTCGCAGATCACTTTCTGGGTCCTGGTGGCGCTCGTCGGCTTGTCGGTCCTGTATAAGAACTTCTGGTGCCGCTATCTTTGCCCCTATGGCGCGCTTCTGGGCCTGGCGAGCCGCCTGAGCCCTTTTAAGGTCCAGCGGAACGAGCAGAAATGCACGCATTGCCATGCCTGCACCACACACTGTCCCACCCTGATCGATGTGGAGAGCACCGAGGTCGTAAAGTCGGCGGAATGTTTCGGCTGTCTCACCTGCGTGAGCCGCTGTCCGGCTCCCGGCGCGCTGGAGCTCACACTCCGTGCCGGGAAAAAGGTCCGGACCGTCAGCCCCTACCTCTTCCCGGTAATCCTCATCATTCTGTTTTATCTGATCATCGGTCTGGGGATGGTGACGGACAACTGGAAGTCGAAGATTCCCTACGAGGAGTACCAGCGGCTTGTTCCGATAGTGCAGAAGGAATATTCGCAGCGATGAGGGTGAAAAGGGCATCTGGACACGGAAAAGTCTGAGTAACGTCTGATAACGGCGGATAAAAGCAAAAGATAGTTCTATCTGCTTTGGAACGCCTGGGAAAAAAAGGCGGAGTGAATATCACTCCGCCTTTGTCGTTCCCATCATTGATCTCCTACCCCAAATCTCCCGCCGCAAAGGTGATCTCATCCCGGAAGGTCTTGATCAGATACACCACCTTCATGAGCTCCGCATCCTTCACATCCACCATGGCCGCGCTTAAGCCCGATCCCGCGAGATAGGCGAGATAGGCCGAGGCCACCGTGGACTTCAGATTTTTCGGCAGGCCCGCGGTCACGTTCGAGATCCAGACCACGGTGTTGAGCGGCGGGTCGACCATTTCGTTCAGAACAACGATGCTTTCGTGCGCGTTCAACAGGTGCTCCTGACCCATACCTTTGCTGATATGGACCACCGAGGGGTCGGCGAAGAGCCGTTCGTTGGGTACATCGGCCGCGTTGGCTTTTTCGATCAGGTCCTCAATGATCATCAGCTTGGCTTCGAGGGTGGCAGGTACGGTGCCCTTGAGCGCCCGGATGATGAGGTTCGACTTGGTCTCCCGGACAAGCGAAAGGATTTCATCAGGGTTCTTTTCGTCCGCCGAAAGGTAGTTGATGATCGGCGGTTCCGTGCAAAGTGGTATTGCTTTTTTCAGCGCTTTTACGTTGCGTGAATCGAGGCAGATCGGCACTCCGCCGCCCAGCTGTACGGCCTCGGTCGCAAGCGGCAGCAGTTCCTCGTCGCCGTTGCCGTCGTCCGATACCTGCACGTTGATGAGGTCCGCGCCCTTTTCAGACAGTTCCTTTGCCATG
>JANPMZ010000479.1:0-5303 GCA_031427195.1 Nitrospirota bacterium | reverse complement strand
TTTCGCTTGAATGCTCGGTAGATCAGCAGGGTCGTCGACAATCGAAGCTCCACGTGGGGCCGTGGCACAACCAGAGACGGTAAACAGAATCCAGAGGATGGTAATTAATTTGTACATAAAATACTCCTTTCCTACTCGTTCCCACGCTCCGCGTATCAACCTCTATCGACGCAAAGCGTCTCACCCTCGAAGAAGCTAAAGGTCAAATCTTCAATCATCTGCCCTTCGATGATGAGTCGCTACTCCGTCATTTTCGGGGTCCTCACCAGCGGTTAATTGTGCCACAGGATGTGACGCTTTTCCTGACTGCCCCCTCACCTAACCTCTCCCGCAAGGGGAGAGGGATTATGAGGATAAAAACAACCGCTCCTTAAAACTCGAACTGCAGCTTGGGAATCTTGGGGACGTAGTGGCCGGAGTGTCATTGCCGATCAACCTATACGGTCACGTCCACTTTCTTGTCATCCCACGAGGTTTACTCAAACTTAAGCACTTTCCTCTTCCCGTTCTTTGTCGTTATCCTGGCGACTTGAAGACGATGCTTTCTTCCCGATGAACACGTCTTGGCAACCGCCTGAGCGACAGGCTTTCTCTTGAACAGAGTGGCCTGGTCAATGGACATTCCATAGGTGTCGTTGGAAACATCCAGCCACAGTCTCCAGGCACCGCTGCCTGTCATGTCAGAATAGATGACGTACCGCACCCGGTCCCTGGTATCGGCAATCCTTCTGCGAAGTTCTTTGATAAATTCCGGCGACAACTCGTCGTCTTCTTCGGTTTGATTATTCTCTTCTCAATAATCTCTTTGCCACGTCGGCGTAGACTTCGAAATCAGCCCGCTTGCCGATGCCAACGATCTCGACGACAACCTCATTCTCGATGATTCGATATACAATGCGGATGGACTTCCTGACGGCATAGAGTTTGTAGTATCCCGTCAGATCGAAGCCCTGCATGTTCCCAAGCGGCTGTCCGAGACGGGGGGACTCTTCCAGCTTCTTCATCTGTTTGGCGACCAGCTTTTTGACCGAACCGTCGAGTGCCTTGAAGTCGGCTTTGGCCTCCTCGGCAAATAGCACCTTATAGTGCAATGCCTTCCTCCTTCAGGAGTTTGTCCAGGGAGATCCGCTGGCCGGCGCTTTTCTTCCTTTTGGTGACCATGTCGAAGATCTCAAGATGCTCGACAAACTCGACGATGTCCGCCATGTATTCATAGTCTTCGACCGCCAGGATGACCGCGGTGATCTCGTTGTTTCTGACCACGACAGCCTTGTCCCTTTTATGTTCGGCAAGGTCGGACATCACTTTGCCGAAGTTCTTCGCCGCGGCTGTGGCGCTTATCATCTCATTCCGTCTGAATGTTGACTGCATAAGTTATCCTCCTAATATTCCGTAATATAATACGGAATATTACACCCCTTCTCCCGGATTGTCAATCCCCGGCTGCATGGCGGCCTGTTTCCCCTTGCCCCTGACGCCTTCCGGCTTCTCATTCCTTCGACGCCATCGGATTCACCGCCACGTACACCACGCTCTGGAACAGGCTGCCCAGGCGCACGAATACCGCGGCGAGGATGGCGATGCCCAGACATCCACATACGGCCACGTTCACTTTCTTGTCATCCCACAGGGTTTATTCAAACTTAAGCACTTTCCTCTTCTCGTTCTTTGTCGTTATCCTGGCGACTTGAAGACAATGCTTTCCCCCCGATGAACACGCCCTGGCAACCGCCTGAGCGACAGGCTTTCTCTTGAACAGAGTGGCCTGGTCAATGGACATTCCATAGGTGTCGTTGGAAACATCCAGCCACAGTCTCCAGGTGCCGCTGCCTGTCATGTCAGAATAGATGACGTACCGCACCCGGTCCCTGGTATCGGCAATCCTTCTGCGAAGTTCTTTGATAAATTCCGGCGACAACTCGTCGTCTTCGGTTTGATTATTCTCTGTTGGCTGTTTCTTCATCGGATTCAATGAGCTGAAGCGCCGCGTCCCAGGCCTCGCCCGCGCGCTCAAAGCGGGAGGCGAACGCCGGGGCATTCAGTTGCTCTTCCAAGTAGTGGTCAAAATTTGTCTTGATGATATTTAGCAGCCGTTTATTCATGAACTTCGTCACTGTTTTGATCGTCTTAATTGAATGGATTGATCACTTCAAGGCCGGGATATTCGAAATCATCGGAGTTGCGTGTAACCAGCCGCAGGTCATGATGCAACGCGGTCGCTGCGAGGAGGCTGTCCGTGGTAGGGACCGAACGGCCGACCTCGGCAAGAAGCCGGCCCCAACGCTCGGCCACAGCCAGATCCACGGAGAGCACCCTGCTCTCGAACCACGCCGGGAGATCGTGTTCGAGCCACAGACGCAGTTTCTCACGTCTTTTTTCATCGGCCAGGGATTCGACACCTTTGCGAATCTCGCCGAGGGTAAGCACACTCACGTAGAGCGCCTCCGCGGGAATATGCTCAAACCAGGCGATCACCTTCTTGTTCGGCGTCCGGCGGACTGTCTCGGAAATGATATTCGTGTCGAGGAGATAGCTCATTCGATGTCGATACCGCGAGTAAGGGTCTGCTTGCGTTTCAGGTCGAGTTCCAGGCCGCGAAGCGGCGACCGGCGCATGAACTCCACAAAGCCTTCTCGCGGCCGCTTGAGCCGTCGGTATTCCGCAGCCGACAGAACGACCGCAGTTGCTTGGCCGTGCACGGTGATGTTCTGGGGCCCCTCCTTTGCAGCTTTTCTAATCACTTCGCTCAATCGGGCTTTCGCCTCTTGCAGTTGCCAGGTTTTCATGCTTCCTCCTATTCTGGTCAGTCTGACCTTAATATTATCCTCCAAATCGAAGGCGTTGTCAATGGTCGGCCGCCTCCCCAACCACTATTCCTTCGACCAGGTAATGGTCAAAATTTGTTTTGTTCATGGATATACCGAATGTCCTCTCGCGGTTCCCATAAGTGCGTTACCGGACGCCCAACTGAGGGAATCTTGGGAACGTTGTGTCCCGAGTGTCATTACTCTTGATTAATCGCGGGGAGTCTTTGATGCCCGACTCGAAGATTTCCATTCTCGCTTCTTCTTATCATCTTCACCATAAGACTACAACAACTTCTCTTCCAGGCCGGTTGTCGTGGCGATCATGGTAAAATCCTTGCCAGCGGTTGATTGTGCCACAGGTGTGACACTTCTCTTGACTGCCCCCTCACCTAACCTCTCCCGCAAGGGGAGAGGGATTATTTGGATTGAAATAAATCGGCTCTTAAAACTCGAACTGCATTCCGCTCATCCGCTTCTTAAACTCGTTCAGCACGCGCTTTTCATCAGCAAGGCCCTTGGACTCAAAGGTCGCGGAGAAGCGGATGTACGCTCCCGCGTCGTCCCAGGGTACAGTGCTGATCAGCTTCTCGGTGATGAGAAACTCGGAAAATTCGTCGGCATTCGCGAACCGCCGGCCGTTCTTCACGCCCTTCGGCATTTTCACGTACAAATAAAAGGTCCCTGCAGGCATCCGGGCATCGAACCCCATCCCCCGGAGCGTGGACACGAGCGAGGTGAGCCTGCGTTCGTTCTTGGCCTTGATCTTGTCGGTGATCTCGGGATGGTCGAGCGCATAGACGCCGGCCTGTTGGATCGCCTTGAACTGGCCGGAATCATAATTGTCCTTCACGTTCCCGTATCCGGCAATGATCCGTTCGTTCCCGACTACAAAGGCAAGCCGCCAGCCCGTCATATTGTATGCCTTGGAGAGCGAGTGTATCTCTACGCCCACCTCTTTGGCCCCGGCCACGGACAGGAAGGACAGCGGTTTCGTTTTATACATCAGTGCGGCATAGGCGGCGTCATGCACCACGATCACGTTGTTTGCTTTGGCGAACTTCACGACCTTCTCAAAAAAGGCTTTGGTCGCGCCTGCGCCGGTGGGGTTGTTCGGATAATTGAGATAGAGGAGCTTCGCCCTGCGCCTGATATCAACAGGGATAGCGTCCAAGTCAGGCAGGAACCCCTTCTCCTGGACCAGCGGCAGGATATGGACCTCGCCTCCGTACCACCGCGTATGCGTTGCCATGACCGGGTATCCGGGGGCGGTCATAAGCGTCACGTCCCCGGGATTGATGAAGACCGCCGGAAACATGGCAAGCACGGGCTTGCTGCCGACGCCGTGCAGTACCTCGGTCTCGGGATCGATGCCCCTGACCTTGTATACGGTCGCCATATAACGCGCCGCGGCTTCCTTGAACTCCGGTATGCCGTTATCAGCATACCCGCGGTTTACCGGCTTTTCCGCTTCCTTTTGCAGTTTTTTCACAACGCCGGGGAAGGCCATCTCATCGGGCTCACCCACGCCGAAGTCAATAAGCTCTGCTCCCGGGTTTACTGCAAGAGCGGCGCGCTTCGCCCGCTTGATCTTCTCGAACTTATAGATCTTCGTGTCCTTGCCGAACATGCTGCCGCCGAGCCGGTCGGCGAAGAGGGACTGGATGTAGGTATCCTGGGACTGTTTCACGTACTTATTCCTCCGTCTTTCAATTTCGGATTGCGGATTTCGGATTGCGGAATAAAAGCTGTCCCAGGTAGTAATCCAAGGTTTTAATCCGAAATCCGCAATCCGAAATCCGCAATAACGCTGTTCTTCAAGCGTCCGATCCCCTCGATCCTCACTTCCACTTCATCTCCGGGCTGCATGGGCCCGATGCCGGCGGGCGTGCCGGTGATGATGAGGTCACCGGGATAGAGCGTCATAATGTTGGAGATAAAGCTCACGAGGTGGTCTATCCTGAAAATCAGCTGCGAGGTCCGTGAGGACTGCTTCCGTTCGCCATTCAGGTAGGACTCGACCAGGAGGTCGCCGGGGTCAAGATCCGTTTCGATCCACGGCCCGATGGGACAGAAAGTATCGAAGGATTTGGCGCGCGTCCACTGCCCGTCCTTTTTCTGCAGATCCCTGGCCGTAACGTCATTGGCACAGGTATAGCCAAGGATGTGCCCGTAGGCTTCGCCGGGCGTGATATGGCTGATCCGGTCCCTGATCACGACGCCGAGCTCGGCCTCGAAGTCGACCTGTGAGCTCGCACGGGGGTAGACGATGGCATCGCCGGGACCGACGATGGACGTTGACGGTTTCAGAAAGATGATCGGCTCGTCAGGAAGGGCAAAACCCAGCTCGCGCGCGTGGTCCCCATAGTTCAATCCAACCGCCACCACCTTGGTCGGGCGGCAGGGCGGGAGCAGCGTCACCCCGGAGAGAGGATAGCGGGCCTTTCCCCGGGCAGGAACGGAAAAAAAATCCCCTTCCAGCTCTGCGACCTCGTCGTT
>JANPMZ010000478.1:0-3472 GCA_031427195.1 Nitrospirota bacterium | reverse complement strand
CCGGATGCCGATCATCTGATGTTTTTCAGGAGGGATTTCGACAATCGGAATGTCCTCCTCGGGCTGGACCTGTTTGGCGGGCTGTTCTTTTGCCGGCTTCGTCTGGGGGGCGCCTCCATGGCCCGCATGCTGGGCAAGGGCCACTCCGTCGCCCGCGGGTACTGCTCCTCCTGTGACAATTAGGAAAAACCCGGCAAGACAGATGAACCGCACAATGCGAAAACACCGTGCAGTTTTTTTCTGAAAATCTCCCCTTGCCCCCCCTTTGCTAAAGGGGGTAACGAATACTTCCCCCTTTGATAAAGGGGGATGGAGGGGGATTTGCTTTGACCTTCGTGTTGTCTCGTATCCCAGGCTTTTCATTCCTTCTTCTCCATCAGCTCGGAATCGCTTATTCCCGCAAGGGATTCGATCCGTGCCACAGCTTTTTCCCGCTCAACATACTGGCCCCAGTACAAAGTCTCGAAGTCGAGGAGGGCTTTCAGTCTGCTGATGACCGTTATCGCCTCGACCTTGCCGGATACGTACCCCGAGAGGGCGAGTTCGAAATCCTGATAGGTCTTGGGGATCAGTCCGCTTTTGTACAGTCCCATCAGTTTCTCCGCCGTTGTCAGCATGGAGTAATTGTCCCGGATGCTCGAAGAGAGCATCAGTTTCGTTGCCTCCAACTCGCTCGTCGCCTCGTAGGAGAGCGATTTCGCCTCATACACGGCCTGTTTTTTGGTGTTGAAATAGAGCGGGATATTGATCGTGGCGGTAAGGCTCCACATGTCCTCAAGATCGCCGCTTCTCTTGAACACGCTTGCGGCCACGGTAAAATCCGGGAAATATTCTCTCTGCGCCATGCTGACCCGCGCCTGGGACGAGGCGCTCATCCTCTCTCTCGCCCGGAGCTCGGGAGAGTTTTCGTAAGCTCGCTTGATTACCTCATTCAGGCTGTACGGGAACACCGTCGGAGACGGTTCAGGCGGCCTTCCGAGAGGGGAGAGCGCTTCCCTGCCCACGGCGTTGTTCAGCATCGCATCAAGTGATTCCACCTTCTGCTTCAGCATGGTCTCTTTTTCGAGGAGCATATACTTTTCGGTCTGCGCCATCAGCACTTCCTGCTGGGGGGCCATGCCTGACGAATACCGCGCAAGGGCCGCGTCTTCTATCCTCGAAAAGAGGACTGTCCTGTCTTTAATGAGATCAATATCCTTGTAAGTGCGGAACAGCTCATAATAAAGCTCTTTGACCGTGGCGATGGTCCTGAGCCGCACGGCCTGGTAGGACGCCTCAATGCTTTCCGCGTCCCTTGAAGCCATATCCCCCTTCAGTGAGCGTTTTCCCGGAAAGGGGAACATCTGGGACACGGAATACATCCACTGAGCCCCTTCCATTTTCCCAAAGGTGTAATCATTCCACCCCTCGTTCTGGTATCCGATCATCACCATGGGGTCCGGAAGGCTTTTTGCCTGCGGGATCCGGTAGGTTGAGGCTTTCCATCTCGACTCAGCCGCCAGGAGCTCACGGTTGTTTTTCAGCGCTTCGTCGATCAGCGGCTGAAGGTTCAGCGCCTCCTCCGCGGCAATGGCCCGTCCCGATACGCTGATAAGAACCGCGACGACGAAAAGACAGAAAAACAGGCCCCGAATTTTAATCCGCATTCCGCACTCCGCATTCCACATTTTGTTCAAACTACCTTGCATCCACGGTGAATTTCATCGTCGATGTTTTTCCCGCCCTGGTGATCTTAACCGCGAGATTCCACGATCCGGACATGGAAAGGCCCAACGTGGCCTTATACTCGTCGCCTTTCAGAACGGCTTCCGTCTTGTAGTTCATTGGTGGCATTCCCATCATCGCGGGCATGGAGTACTCTATCTTGACCACGGCATCCTTGACAATATGACCTGCCGCGTCTTTGATCGTTATACCTACGGCGTTATCGCTCGCGGTAGGCGTGTTTCTGTCAAAGACAATGGTAACATCATACTCGCCCGCTTTCTTCCGCACCTCGTAGCCCTTTGCATACGCGGTTCCTGCCGCGAGAAGCAGTGCCAATCCTATTATGGTAAATTTTTTCATACTATCTTCCCCTTCTTTTTCTCTTGGTTAATACTGTCATTTATTTATTTTCCTCCGTGGCGGGCAGAGGGGCTTGCTCGGCAGGGTTATGGCCCTCGTGCATGTGCTGATGTCCCTTTTCAGCATGATCCTGCTTGTGCTCAACATTCTTACGATCACGACGATCCCCTTGACCTCCGTGCATGGAGAACATCCCGAAAATCATCATCCCCACCATTATTGCGACCATAACGCCTGTTACAACTTCGCCTCTTTGATTATTCATTTTACTACCTCCTTGCACAATAGTAATGCAATGGATGGGCCAAACTGGGAGACGGAGTTATTCATTGAAAAATAAAGGAATTACAGGCAAGGCAAAAAACCACACGCGACATATTGAAGCGTCTGCTGAGTGAAATGTAGTATTTCATACAGCCGAATATAGCACAATTTTGAGCAGTTCGGCAGGAGAATGCTGAAGATTGAAAACTAAAACCATCGTACGATGCCGAACTCCGCGCCGAAGTCCGGACCGCCATTGTTCAGGCCCTTGAAGGCACTGCCCCTGACGGCGTAATCCACATTCAGGACATGAAAAAAGCCGACACTGACCTCCTGGGGGTTCTGCGCTCCGGGGTCCAGTGATCTTCGACCGTCAAGCGAAGCAGCGATGTTCGTTGCGCCGAACACTCTCGATATTCCGACCCCGTAGAGATAGATGTCATTGTAGTTGATAGCCGCAGGGTCGCCGATTTTTATGTACCCGCCCGTGAGCGAAAGTTTGAAGTTCCCGATCCGTTGATGCAAACCCAGGAAAGCGCCGTAATCGGTTTCGCCGGTGCCCAGACCCTTGGTTTCGTCGGCAGTCGGCAGTTTAAAAGCCAGCGTCCCATTGAGAGAAAAACCGGTGGAACCTTCAGGAATGAACACCGCGCCGCCGCGCAGAATGATGTCCCCTACGCCGGTCTTGTTCGCGAGAGACAGATACGGCACGGTGACGCTGACATCGTATCTCAGCGCGACATATCCGATGGTCGGGGAGAGATAATACAAGCTGGATGTCGTCGGGGTGCCGAAAGCACCTGTTTTATAACCACCGCCGAGGTCGAGATAGCCGCGGCCCGTATCAGCCGAAACAGCCGACGGGGCCACGATTGCGCTTAATAAAATGATAAGCAGGGCGTGAAGCGCCCGGTATCGAATGCAGCGGCGGAGACCGGGACTCGTATTCCATTCCGTCTTATGAAAGCTCGTGTTTGTTGCGCCCACGGACGACTTACCGTCCACACCCTGCTTCACGTTATTTACTCCCCTTCTGCATGCCATCCATCGTCTGGTTCATGGTCTTCATCCGCTCCTGCATAGCTTTCATCGTGGCGGAATCCATTGTTCCCTTGCCCATATGCTCAGACATCTCTTTCAT
>JANPMZ010000477.1:0-6219 GCA_031427195.1 Nitrospirota bacterium | reverse complement strand
GGGGCTTGAAAAGAAAACACGGTTCTATCAGGCATCCACTTCTGAGCTGTATGGCTTGGTTCAAGAAACCCCACAAAAAGAAACCACACCGTTTTACCCGCGTAGCCCTTACGCCGTAGCCAAGCTCTATGCCTACTGGATTACGGTGAACTACCGTGAGGCCTATGGCATGTTTGCCTGCAACGGTATCCTGTTCAACCACGAATCCCCGATTCGCGGAGAGAACTTTGTTACTCGCAAAATCACACGCGCTCTGGCGCGCATCAAGCTTGGTCTGCAAGATCGCCTGTATCTGGGCAATCTGGATGCCAAGCGCGATTGGGGGCATGCCAAAGACTATGTGGAAATGCAGTGGTTGATGTTGCAACAGGACAAGCCCGAAGATTTTGTCATTGCCACTGGCGTGCAATACAGCGTGCGAGATTTTGTGAACGAAGCGGCTAAAGAGTTGGGCATACAGGTTGGCTGGAAAGGTCGCGGCGTGGATGAGAAAGGCTACGACGAGAAAGGCAATTGCATTGTCTCAGTTGATCCGCGGTACTTCCGTCCCACAGAGGTGGAAACCCTTCTCGGTGATGCCTCCAAAGCCAGGGAACAACTTGGCTGGATGCCCAAGATTACTTTCAAGGAACTAGTACAGGAGATGGTGAGAGAAGACCTTAAATCCGCCGAGCGTGATGAACTGGTCAAACGGCATGGCTATTACGCAAATGACTATCACGAGTAGCGAGTCATGAGGTTGAGTCGAAATCTGCTAGCCGGTGTGACCAATTCGATTTGGGCTGCACTGATTGGGCTTGCGGTTGTTCCGTTTTACTTGAAGTATCTTGGTGTAGAGGCCTATGGATTGATAGGTTTTTTTGTAACTACTCAAGCTGTGTTGAGTCTTCTTGACATGGGGATGGCACCAACCATCAACCGTGAGGTTGCGCGCTGTTCGGCATTGGGTAATTTGACCGAAGCAGGGAAGCTGCTGCACACACTGGCAGTTGTCTACTGGGGAATGGCTGCACTGATTGCCTTATTAATAATTTCGCTGGCGCCATTGATCGCAGACTACTGGTTGCAGTCCAAACAACTTTCATCGCAGGCCATTTCACGCGCAGTCATATTGATGGGGATTGTGGTCGCGTGTCGTTGGCCAATCGGCTTGTATCAGGGCGCACTAATTGGGGCGCAGCGTCTGGCGTTATCAAGTGCCGTCAATCTGGTAATGGCGACGGTCGGTAGCTTGGGTGCAGTGGCTGTGCTTGTGTTTGTATCCCCGACAATTGAGGCCTTCTTCATATGGCAAGCGTGTACTGGTATTGTTCACGCGATCGCCATGCGCTTGACTGCTTGGCGAATCATCGGAAAATCTGATCAGATCAAGTTCGATTTTGTTAAGTTCAAAAGCGTATGGCGTTTTACAGCAGGAATGAGTGGCATTAGCTTGACGTCCTTGCTATTCACGCAATTGGACAAACTGATGCTAAGCAAAATGCTGAGTCTGGAAGAGTTTGGGCATTACATGCTCGCCACGGTTGTCGTTAGCGGACTTCATGTGATGATTTCCCCGGTTTTTAACGTGATATACCCACGCATGACCGCACTTGTCGCTACTGGCGACACAGTAGGGTTGACTGACTTCTACCGGGTGGGAACGCGCCTTCTCTTAGCCGTACTGTTCCCTGCTGCAATGGTGCTGGCAATTTTTTCCGAGGAGCTCGTGCGCGTATGGACGGGGAACCTGGGTATAGCGATAAGTGTAGCGCCAGTGATGGCGCTACTGGCGGTTGGTTCCGCTTTGAATGGGGTCATGCACTTTCCTTATGCGTTGCAGTTGGCTTATGGAATGACGTGGATTCCCCTTCTGATAAACATCGTATTGATGTGTTTCATCGCGCCACTGATCATCTTTCTAACTCAGGCATATGGCGCACTGGGTGGCGCAATGGCATGGGTGACAACGGCGGTGGCATACCTGTTTCTTGGGCCATGGCTAACCCATCGGTTCATACTGAAAAATGTAGGTTCAAAATGGCTATTCCAGGACGTCGGCATTCCATTGCTAATATCGGTGTTAATAGGGATCATCAGTTACCACATTGTCCATAGTACCGAATATTCAACGCTACTCAAATTTATGTGGGGCGGTGGACTGGTGTTGAGTGCATTTGGCTTGATATTTTTAATATCTATTCGTTTAAACTCTGCCGCATGGAGTTTTGTTCGATTGGCCGTACTTAATCCGATGAAAAAATGAAGTCCAAGGCGTGAAAAAACAAATTACCTCGATCTCTGGACAGCAACAACCAAAGCCTGAAGCGCTTATCAGCATGAAAACCACTCTGCCAAAGAGATATATAAACTACACACCATTGCCACCGAAGGTGTTTAATTTTAGAAAAATAGGACACATTGTCTCAGGCCTTCTCCTCTGGCCCATTTATTGGGGTCTGTCGTACATTATCAGTACGCCGGGTTTGAGGTTTAGAAAGTATTTTATAGTAGTTGGAATTCGTTTTATTATTAAGAAGTTCGATCTCCGAAATGCATTTCATTTTATCGTAACGCCACTAGACTCACTTCGATACTTTGAATTCGAATTTATGTGGAAGTCGGTAAAAAGTATGAAACTACGGTCTTATTTGGATGTTTCCTCTCCAAGACAGTTCCCTTTGATGGTGGCCGACCGGTCGCGGCATGTGGTTGCTGATTTTCTAAATCCGGACAAGAGGGATTTGGAGGAAACGGTATTGATGGCTGACACCTTGGGCATAAAAGAGAGATGTCGTTTCCACGCAGAATTGATAGGGGACGCGCTGCTGGTTCCAAATTCATACGATCTGGTGACCAGTATGTCAGTGGTTGAGCACATTTTCGATGACAATGAGGCAATCCAGAAAATGTGGGATTTACTCAAGCCAGGCGGAGTATTATTAATAACAGTACCATGTGCCGCAGAAGCATACGAAGAGTATATGAATCGCGATGATTATGAGCTCAATAGACCGAACTCTGATGGATTTGTTTTTTTCCAAAGATTCTACGATGAGAAGCTACTTGAAGAGAGAGTATTTAGTGTTACAGGAAAGCCAATTCGACGCCAGATTTACGCGGAAAAACAGGCGGGGAGTTATCAGAAAAATGAAACAGAGAAAAGAACAAACAGACTCTATCCATATTGGCGCGCCCCATTCACCTTAGGTCTGCATTACGAGTATAGGGAAGACTCATTTGATTTACCAGGGATCGGAGTTATCGGACTAGAGTTCCTGAAGAGATAATTCCGGTATTTTGTTTTGAATGGATATAAATATCATGACACATAAGGCTATCCCATGGGCTGCGGCACATTTTTGGGGGAAGGAGCAGCAGTACGTTGTTGATGCGCTGCAATCGACTTGGATCTCAGGCGGAGCGTATGTGGAGCGCCTCGAGATGGATTTTGCTCAATTCTGTAATGCCCCCTACGCAATAACAGCTTCTAATGGAACTACTGCGCTTCACATGGCATATCTTGCGTTGAATATAGGTCCCGGGGATGAGGTCATCCTGCCGGGCTTTGGATTTATGGCGGCCGCAAATATTGCCCTGCATGTTGGTGCGAGGCCCGTGTTTGCGGAAGTTAGTGGGAGCAGTTGGTGCATGACGGCAGGGGATGTGGAAAAATGCATTACGCCGAAAACAAAAGCCATCGTGCCGATTCACACATACGGCAACGTCTGCGACATGACTCCCATAATAGAGCTTGCATGCAGCAAAGGACTGATGGTGATTGAAGATGCGGCAGAGGCAATAGGCTCGAAATACAAAGGGCGAATGGCCGGAGCTATTGCGCCAATAGGAGTTTATAGTTTTCATGCAACCAAGACAATTACAACAGGAGAGGGTGGGGCGGTGGTGACGAATAGCGCGGAATTACGTGATCGTATGAAGCTATTCAGAAGTCATGGGATGTCAATAAAACGCTATTGGCATGAAGTTGCAGGGCATAACTTTCGCCTAACAAATATGCAGGCGGCAATAGGTTGTGCACAGCTTGAACAAATTGACAAAATTATCTATGAACGTAATCGTGTATATCAAGCCTATAAACGATTGTTGACAGACATGGACGGAATTACTCTTCAAAAATACGAACCAGAAGTCGATCCGGTGGTATGGGCAATTGCAATCGAGTTAAATATTTCTGCATTTCCAAAAGGTCGAGACGCTGTTATTGACGAACTAAAGCAAATGGGGGTGGAAACTCGTCCTGGATTCTACTCGGCTAATACGATGTCTCATATATACGGAGATGTAAATTCGCCAATATGCGATCACTTAAGCCGACAGGTGTTAAGCCTGCCATCCAGTCCAACATTAACCGATGAAGAAATTGAATATGTCTGTACCAGCTTCAAACGCTGCAAAAGATAGGCCACTCACGGACCTACATCATCCTTCTATAGAGCTGGTTAAACTAGTTCCAGCGTGGCAGAGTGGCTTGACACTATTTCTTCAGGAATTAAGGGAGAGCGGCGGCGATATTTTCTTTTCCCCGCATCCAATGGATGAAGAGTCGATTGCTCGTATTGTGCGTCAAACCGGCATAGATTTGTACTATCTGATAGTTGAAGATCAAAAAGTGCTGGGCTATGGTTTTCTTCGAGGTTGGGATGAGGGATATCAAATTCCTAGTTTGGGCATTGCAATTCATTCCTCCGTTCAAAATCTAGGTCTGGGAAAAATATTCATGAACTTTTTACATCACTTGGCATTGCGGAAAGGGGCAGGCAAGGTTAGATTGCGTGTTCATAGAGGAAATGTTAAGGCTATCGGTTTATACAAGAGTCTCAACTATATTTTCACAGATGATGTTGGGCGGGAAGATTACTTGGTTGGTTTTAAAAAACTTGGGAAGGAGTGAGGTCGTGAAATACAAGCTATCTATATGTATTCCGACCCTTAATCGAGGGGGCTTTATTGGTGAAACACTTGAAAATATAGTTTCACAATTGAATGCCAGTATTGAGGTGGTGATAGTTGATGGTGGATCGCGAGATAATACTGAAGAAGTGGTAAATTTCTATCAAAATTCATTTGAAAATATAAGGTATATTAAAAGAGAAGCATCGCAGATCAAAGCCCCTTCCAATGAGGGCTTTGATCGAGACTGCAACCATGCCGTTGAGTTGGCGGATGGGGAATACTGTTGGTTGATGACAGATGATGATATCGTTATGCCTGGGGCTGTTCAGAGGGTGCTTGCTGAAATAGAGAAGAGCTTTGCACTGATAGTTGCGAGCGTAGGGATTTCTAATCTTGACTTAAGCAGAACGCTCGTTAGAAGGAGGCCAAACTTATTGAGAGACAAAATCTATTCTCCGATTGAATGGAATAAATTCGCAGCCGACTTGGGCATTCACTTGACTTTTGTGGGGGCTGTGATTGTTGAGCGGCAATTTTGGTTGAGTAGAAATCGCGAGAAGTATTTCGGGACTGGTTTTGTGCATATCGGTGTAATTTTCGATGCAAAAATTCAGCGTGATATTTTGATCATTTCCGATCCGTTGGTGAAAATTCGTTTTGGTAACGCGCAGTGGACGGATAGGGCTTTTAAGATATGGATGTTTGGATGGCCTGAGCTGATATGGGGGTTTGAAAGTATTTCCATTGAGGCCAAGCAAGAGATTTCTCCAAAAGAGCCATGGCGTGATTTAAAGTTACTTTTTTTGCAAAGAATCCATGGTGGCTATTCAATCCGTGATTACCAAACATTCTTAACCACCCGACTTCATTCAAAATGGCGACGTGCATTTTCGGTAATAATTGCTTTATTACCGCGACGTTTATTCTTACTACCATTAGTTCATGTTGTCCATTACGTAAGACACGATCTTTTCATACGGCGGAGAAGTGATCGTTAGACATATAATATATTGCATTCATTTTCCATTGATGCAATGAGTCTTAATTTCTGATATGTTTAACAATAGAGCAAGTTGAGAATTTAGAAGTAATTTTATTGAAATTATAAGTATTGCTGGATTCAGTAACTAAAGTGTACTAAGTTAATTAAATAATTGAGCAATGCAAACAACGCAAGGGAATCTTAATCCGTCAGATATCTCCGGAGAAAATCATCGTTTATTTTTGTGACCTTCTCATCCATCATTCATGTTTCTATGTCGATAGAGTACCGTGTAGAGACAACATTCAATACTAGAATCCACGAAATGGTTCGAGTTCCCG
>JANPMZ010000476.1:0-1716 GCA_031427195.1 Nitrospirota bacterium | reverse complement strand
CCTTCATTGAGCGACATACCTTAATCAAGGAAAAACTTGAGATCGACAACCTTTCGCATTTTGACGAAGTCCGCGTCATGGTGCAGCAAAATCAAATTGTTCTCGATCGCCGTCTGGGCTATCAGGCAGTCAACCGTGCTGTTGATCGTGATGCCTTTTTTTCTACACTTGAAGTAAATTGAAGCCGCTGCCGCGTACGATTCCTTCTCATCGAGCAAACCGAAAAAGCGCTGCGTATCAAGATAGTCTTTGACCTCCGCAAAGTCCTTTTCCGACCGCACACCCTGAAGAATTTCCAGATAAATCAGAGAATTGATGCCGTAGGGGATATTGTTGTCGAGAAGATGCTGAAACTTTATTGCAGCGTCGCTCTTCCGACCGCGAAAGTAGTCGATCAGCACGGATGTATCAACAAGTACCATGCCTCAGGCGCCCTTGCGAAGTTTTTTGTAATCATAGCCATCCGAGAAACCGATCTTGCCCCGGAGCTCTCGAAGGTCTCGCTTTTGGCGGGCGGTTACCAATTCCTCAAGAGCCTCATGAATAAGGTCTTTCTTGGTTCTGGCGTTTGAATACTTGAATGCCTTTTTTACCAGATCATCATCAAGAACAACGTTGGTTCGCATTTCATACACCTCTCTATACACATAATATAGCACATGCGCGTATCGAGGTAAAGCGCGAATCCTGCGACCCTACTGCGGGTTATGATCTCCCGTTCAAATATTTCCCGCATAAAGCTTCCCACCACATTAAGATCGAAACAAGCGGCAACCAGTTTGATAGCAGCCTAAATGCGCTTTCAAAACGCACGGCCCGCCCATCATTACTCGGGGATTTCGGGCAGCCGCTTCAGGGCCTCAACGAACCGCGCATGATCGAAAGGCTTCTCCTGCTTCATGACGTAGAACATTTCCGCCGCGATCACGCAGCCGATGAGTTTCTTCGCATCTTTTTCAGAGTGTCCCTCCAGGATCAGACGCTCGTACGTTTTTTTCGTTTCCGGCGGGTTGTTGCCCGCAAGTTGGTTCTCGACGACTTCAAGGACCGTGGCTTGCAAATGAGGATTAAAGTTTTCTGACATGATGAAGTTCCTCCTTACTGTTTGGAGTTCAAACCCGAGTCAGCGTAGTTTGCGACTATCTACTGTCCCTTCATAGTCAACCTGGGGCACGATGCCTTCCATGGTGCTTCATGCTACGATATCTCTCCGACGCATTCATTGGCTTGCGGGTAGTCTCGGCAATGTTTCGGCTTCACGTCATGAATCCAGCAAATATATTTATTTTTGCAGGGCAGTTTCCGCAGCCAGGGGCAACGCTTGACTTCATCTCCGGTTATCGGATTAAACCAGGCGTCACCGACCACACGATCCGGATCAGGCCCGAGCGGAATGAAACGGACTCATTCCAGGATATCGTCGCGCCCCTCTCTTCTCCAGAGCGCTATATCTTTGGCCAAACTGGTGCAATACGCGCCGACAATGTTCCGGCAATAGTTTCCGCATTGTTTGCATTGGAATCCTTGTGAAGGCATGCTGAAACGCTCCTTGTTTCTCTTCCGAAGTCATATACTTTCAAAACTCATATCCCATCGACACCCAATAGCGCCAGTCTTCGACAGCCTCTTTGGTCTCCCTGCTCGCCTTGATGCCTGCCAACTGCGAGAGCGGCACACCGAATTTTCGTTTCTCCCATCGGATCATTACGAACATTT
>JANPMZ010000475.1:0-5806 GCA_031427195.1 Nitrospirota bacterium | reverse complement strand
GCAGATGGCGGTAAAACTGTTCAGCATCCGCTCCCGCGGCCAGCGCGGTCTGAGAAACAGAAGGCGAGGCTCCCGCGGCCAGGAAGAACTCATAGGCGACGATCATGACCGCATGGGACAGGTTCAGGGAAGGAAAGGCGTCAGCCGACGGGATGGCGATCAATTCATGGCAGCGGGCGAGGTCCTGGCTCGTCAGCCCATTCACCTCGTTCCCAAACAGGACTGCGACCTTATTGTGTGCCAGCAGCGGGACCACGTGTTCGGCCTGCACGCGGGGAGAGCGCAGGTTCTTCCGCTGTTTTCCTTTGTGGCGCGTTGTGCCAATCACCAGGTGGTGGTCGGCAACAGCCTTGTCCAGCGAGTCAAAGGTCTGTGCGGCAGCGAGCAGTGCGCCCGCTCCTGCAGCCAGCTTGAGCGCGTCGCCGTTCCGGTCGATCGGCGGATCTACCAGGATCAGGCGGGAGAGACCGGTGTTCATCATACACCGGGCCACGGCCCCGATATTCGCAGGCGTCTTCGTATCCACGAGGATGATGCTGATGTTGTCGAGCAATGCTTGTTTTTGCATTATTGACTACCCCATCACGCTAACCCGGACAAGCAGGAACCAAAAGATCGAAAGCAAAAGGCGTCTCTCGCAAAGCTCGCAAAGAGCGCAAAGAAAGGCCAAATCATTCGGTTTAAAAGCCAGGGTTAAAAGATTTCCTTTGCGTCCTTTGCGAGCTTTGCGAGAGATGATTTAAATTTTTTGACCCGCAGCCTTCTCCCTGCTCGGAGAGGCTGCTTTCTTCTCATGAGATCAGCATCGCTTCCTTGATTTTCCGTGCTTGTTCCGCGTTCACCAGCCTCGCCACTATGGCCAGGCCGAAGGCGAGCGCTGTGCCGGCGCCCCGGCTGGTAAGTACGTTTCCATCTTCCACCACTGCCGTTTCCTCGTAGGTCGCTCCGCCGAGTTTGTCCTTGTATGCCGGATAGGCAGTGGCACGCTTGCCAACAAGCACACCTGCGTTCCCGAGCACGACGGGCGCCGCGCAGATGGCTCCGGTGAGTTTGCCTTTTTTCGAGAAGCTCCTGATCAACTCGATGACGCGCGCATCAGCGTTTAAATTGTCAGACCCGGGTTGACCGCCCGGCAGCACGAGCATATCGAAGTCGTTCGCGTTTACGGTGTCGATCACCGCGTCCGGGATGATCCTGACCGTGCGGGCGCTCGTAATGTGGCCGTCGTGCAGACCCGCGACCACCGTATCGATCCCGGCCCGCCGCAGCACATCGATGATGGCAACGGCTTCCACTTCTTCAAATCCATCGGCTAGAATGACAGCAACTCTCGGCATGAACGCCTCCTGTATAGTTCGTGCAGCATGCGGGGCCAGGCAGGAATCAATTATCCGTGATCCAAGCGGTCAATGAGCGTGATATTGGCGGTGAACCCCATGTGGCCCTAGTATACGGAAAGGCTGGAGACAGGTCAAGTAGCAGCGCAGCTTTTCGGACCAGTGGGCGAAGGCAACAACGCTGTGGCACTGAACCTGTCTTTCCGCCGGTTTAATGCACGCTTGCCCCGAATCATCTTGAAATCCGGCCAGCTTTATGAAATAATGCGTCTGTCATTGCATGGCGTCCCGACACGCTTGATGGCGCCGGGGGCTATGCCGGCAATGCTGCATGGGGGCTGCAGAACATGAAAGAACTGCTGGAAGCGCCACGTGAAGGAGCACTATGATCATTGAAGCAGTCATTCTCGGAATCCTCCAGGGGCTCACCGAGTTCCTGCCGGTAAGCAGTTCCGGACATCTCATCCTCGCGCAGTGGGCCACGGGCTGGACCGGCGAGCTCATGAACAATCTCACCTTCGACGTCGCGCTCCATGTGGGGACCCTGGTCGCCGTGCTCTGGTACTTCTGGCAGGACTGGCTGCGGTTCGGCGCAGCCTGCATCAACGTGCTGCGCGGCAGCGCGCCGGACCATGAGGCGCGGCTCGTCTGGTATATCGTGCTGGCGACGGTCCCGGCTGCCGTCATCGGCATGCGGTACGAGAACATTGTTGAGACCCTGTTCCGCAATCCGCTCCTGGTCGCCGCCGCGCTCGTTACCGGATCGCTCGCCATGTGGCTTGCCGACCGGTACTCGAAGCAGGAGCGTCGGCTTGCGTCCATGACCTTCCACCACGCGTTTTTTGTCGGGCTCGCCCAGGCGCTTGCCCTGGTGCCGGGCATTTCGCGGTCCGGCATCACGATCTCCGCCGGCCTTGCCGGGGGGTACAAGCGGGAGGACGCGGCGCGGTTCTCGTTCCTCCTTTCCACACCGGTGATCGCCGGTGCAGCGGTATTCAAGCTTAAACATCTTGAGCTCCACAGCAATGAAGCGGCCGCTGGGTTCGTTCTGGGCACGCTCAGCTCAGCGATCGTGGGATACCTTGCCATCAGGTTCCTGATCCGGTATCTTGAACGTCACTCCATGAATGTTTTTGTCTGGTATCGTCTTGCCCTGGCCGCGCTTGTTGTGCTGCTGTGGGCAGTGCGGCAAAGCAAGTAGCCGGGAGTCAGGAGATGTACACCTTAGTCGCCCTATTGCTTCTTTATTCGAGTTAGGAGTCTATGTCAGCAACACCGGAAAAACATAAACACGGGAACGAGATGGTCGGTCTCCTGCTGTTCGCGCTGGGGCTTCTGCTGTTGCTCAGCCTCGTTTCGTACAGCGCAACCGACCCCTGCTTCAGCGTATCCGGCGCCGACGGTGAGATCAAAAACTTCATCGGGATCATCGGAGCGTATCTCTCCGATGTGCTGCTGCAGCTCGTCGGCGTTTCAGCCTACTTTCTCCCCTGCTTCTTTTTCGCCTATGCCCTCTTCCTGGCGCTCGGCGGTAAAGCCGTTCATCCCCATCTGAAGAAGGTCGGCGGCATCCTGCTCTTCGCGTCCGTATCCGCGTTCTTCGGCCTGCAGGGCGGCACCCTTCGACTCTTCGGTGAGGACGTGCCCTCGGGCGGTATGCTGGGCGGTTCCATCTCCTATCTGCTGCTTTCCGGATTTTCACACACCGGCGCTTACATCATTACGCTCACGGCCATCGTGCTCGGCCTCATGTTGCTGACGCCGTTCTCACTGCTCAAGACCTTTGCCTGGCTGCGCGAGCTGTACAGCCGCCTTGCCGGGCAGTTCGAGCTCATGCTGATGCTCTACCAGGGCCGGAAAGAAAAGGCACAATCGGCAAAGCAGCGGTCGGGCGTGCCGAAGGAATTGCCGAAGATCGTCGATCCGCCGAAGGATGGGTTGCGCGAGCGCGAGGAGAAGGAAAAGAAGACAAAGGCCCTGAAGCCGGTACAGGAGACTTTCGGGTTCATGGAGAATAAGGACGGCAAGGGCGCCTACCAGCTCCCGACCATTGCCCTGCTGGACCCGCTTCCGCCCGCGGGGAAGAAGGTTTCGAAAGAGGAAATGCTCGCCGAGTCGGAACTGCTGGCGCGGAAGCTGCTGGATTTCGATATCGAAGGCCGGATAACGCAGGTCTACCCCGGTCCGGTGGTCACCATGTTCGAGTTCGAGCCCGCGCCCGGGGTGAAGGTGAGCAAAATAGTGAACCTGGCCGACGACCTGGCTCTCGCCATGCGGGCCGGGAGCGTGCGCATTGTGGCGCCCATTCCGGGCAAGGCCGCCGTCGGCATCGAGGTGCCGAACAAGACCCGCGAGACCGTCTACTTCCGCCAGATACTTGAGACGCCGGAGTATCAGGCGAACAAATCCAGGCTCAGGATCCCGCTGGGCAAGGATATCTACGGCAATGCGGTGGTCGAGGGTATCGACAGGATGCCCCACCTTCTGGTGGCCGGGACAACAGGCTCCGGCAAGAGCGTTGCCATCAATTCCATCATCCTCGCGATTCTGTTCAATTACCGTCCGACCGAGGTCAGACTCGCCATGATCGATCCAAAAATGCTGGAGCTTTCAGTCTACGAGGGAATTCCCCATCTCCTCTCGCCCGTGGTCACCCAGCCTAAGAAGGCCGCAGCCATGCTCCGGCAGGTCGTTGCGGAAATGGAGACGCGCTACCGGCTGCTCGCGGAGAAGGGGAACAAGAACATCGATTCCTATAACAAGGCCGTGTCCGAGGCCGAGCGGCTGCCCTATATCGTGGTGATCATCGACGAACTGGCGGACCTCATGATGACCGTGGCGCGCGAGGTCGAGGACTCGATCATGCGCCTGGCGCAGATGGCGCGGGCCGCCGGCATCCATCTCATCGTGGCGACGCAGCGACCGAGCGTGGATGTCATCACCGGCCTTATCAAGGCGAACCTGCCGTCCCGAATATCCTTTCAAGTATCTTCCAAGACCGACTCGCGCACGATCCTCGACGCCAACGGCGCCGAGAACCTGCTCGGCATGGGTGACATGCTGTTTCAGCCGCCGGGTTCATCCCACATCATTCGCGTCCACGGCTGTTATGTGTCAGAAGCCGAGATCCATCGAGTGGTGGATTTCTGGAAGAAGCAGCCTAAGCCTGGCTATGATCCGCTCCCCCAACGGGAAAAGGAAGTGGCCGAGGCTGTGCAGGCTGTGACCGAGGAAGGCGAACGCGACGAGTTCTATCAGCGCGCCGTGGAGTTGGTGCAGATGAACGGCCAGGCGTCGACGTCGTTCATTCAGCGCAGGCTGCGCGTGGGGTATAACCGCGCCGCGCGCATGATCGAGATGATGGCCGAGGACGGCATCATCGGACCGACCGAGGGTTCCAAACCGCGCGAGGTGCTGGTCAGGAAGAACATGGACGGGACCCTGAACGACATCAATGATCTGTAAGCGCTGAACCTGGCAACGGGTAAGCCGCGGATGGAAAACACGGTAGGAAACAACGTCATATATGAGTTGAAACATCCCGGTGACGTTCTGCCCCGGGTAGCATTAATATTTTTGCTCTCTTGACAAGTCCAGGCACCCATGATAAATTCTTTCTTACATAAAGTACGAAGCCGTGTCCTACTACATGACTTTGCTCAGAGCAAACCACGGGAAACCGGGGGGCGCAGAGCCACGAAGCTACGTAAAACAGAACTCGCACCCCGGACGCTGTCCGGGAGGCTGCCGCTGTTTTATACGCCAGTCGAGCCGCCAAAGAAATCATTTTTCATGAACTCTTTGGCGGCTTTGTTGTTTTTAAACCACGGCGTCCTGATGCCGGATGCTGTCATTTACGCTCCAGGAGGGAGAAAACCATGAATCGTTCGATCCTGCTCATATGTGCCTGTCTCGTTGCCGTACTGCCTGCCTGTTCGCCCCGCATCTACGGTACGGTGCAGCTGGTGGATGCCGGCCTGCAGCCCATTCCGGTAACCAGGGAAGTCTCCGAGGGAACCGTGGTGAACATGATCAACACCTCGACGAGCCTGGAAAAAGCTTCCCATTCCGTTGTGGTCGGCAAGGAAGGGAAATACGAATCCGCCAAAGACGCCATTGTGCCCGGCCTGTATAAGGTGGAAGTGAGCAGGATCGGTTATATGACCGAGACGCAGTCCCTGGAGGTATCAAAGTTCGGCGGCAAGCAGGCGGACTTCAGGATCAAGAAGATCCCCGAGGGCACGCGCAGGAGCATCGAAGGCTCGAAGTCCGACGAGGACAAGATCGTAAACCCCGGCGAGGTCAATATCCAGCCGCCCACCATGTAGGTCATAATACTTCAAATTTAACCGCAGAGACGCTGAGGCGCAGAGAAAATCTTTATGATGCTCAATATGCATTTCTCAGCGTCTCCGCGCCTCTGCGGTAGATAATTTTTTATTTACGGAGGCCTCGTATGATGAAGCGTG
>JANPMZ010000474.1:0-4935 GCA_031427195.1 Nitrospirota bacterium | reverse complement strand
GCGCGCACAAACGATCAGGGTCATGCTTGCAGAGCTGTTCCGGATCGCGAGCCATCTGGTCTGGTACGGCACCTTTGCCCAGGACGTGGGCGCGCTCTCGCCCGTGTTCTACATGTTCACGGACCGCGAACGCATTTTCGATATTATCGAGGCCATCTGCGGCGGACGCATGCATCCCGAATGGTTCAGGATCGGCGGCGTGGCACAGGACCTGCCGAAAGGCTGGGACCGGCTCGTGCGTAATTTTATCTCCTACTTGCCGCCGCGGCTCAAGGAATACGATTCCATTGTCATGCAGAACAGCATCTTCAAAGGCCGCACCAAAGGAGTCGGGGCTTATACACTCGATGAAGCCATTGAATGGGGCGTCACCGGACCGGGACTTCGGGCCTGCGGGTCGGACTGGGACTTCCGCAAAAAACGGCCCTACTCCGGATACGAGAACTTCGAGTTCGACATTCCCACGGCAAGGAACGGCGATTGCTACGACCGCGGTGTGGTGCGCGTCGAGGAGATGCGCCAGAGCCTGCGCATCATCGAGCAGTGCGTGAATAATATGCCTGAAGGCAGGTACAAGTCCGACCATCCGCTCACCACGCCGCCCCGCAAGGAGCGGACCCTGCAGGACATCGAGACCCTCATCACGCATTTCCTGAGCGTAAGCTGGGGCCCGGTGATCCCCGCAGGCGAGGCATTCATGGGCATCGAGGCGACCAAAGGCAATAACGGGTACTACCTGATCAGCGACGGCAGCACCCGGTCCTATCGAACGCGCATCCGCACCCCGTCGTTCGCGCATATGCAGATGGTGCCGAAGATCTGCAAAGGGCTGATGATCGCCGACCTGCTGGCAATATTGGGGAGCATTGATTTTATATTGGCGGATCTGGATAGATGAAAGAAGCTTGACACTGAGGGACACTGATCACTTATGATAAGATCTGATTTTTAAAATCATATTTAATCAGTGAAAATCAGTGTCAAAGCCTTTATTAAATATCATGCTGACTGAACAAGAAAAACAAGAGATCACAGCAGAACTTACGCACTGCGAATTCAGACAATCCGCATCCATTGATGCGCTCAAGATCATCCAGAAGCGCCGTGGCTGGGTATCTGATGAGGCGATCAAGGACGTTGCGACTATGCTCGCTCTATCGCCGGACGAGCTCGACGCCGTTGCCACGTTCTACAGTTTTATCTTCAGAAAGCCCGTGGGACGGCACGTGATTCTTGTGTGCGACAGCATCAGCTGCTGGGTCATGGGATATAATCCCCTGCTGGACCTGCTGAAGACAAAGATGGGAATCACGTTCGGCGAGACGACGGAAGACAGCCGGTTCACCTTGCTCCCGATCTCCTGTCTCGGCGCCTGCGACCGGGCCCCGGCCATGATGGTGGATGAGGAGTTGTATGGTCCGGTGACAGCGGATATGATGGATAAGATATTGAATAAATACGAATAGCCTTTGACACTGATTTACACTGACAAGGCTATGATAATTCATTTTTAATGGTGTCCCTATCAGTGTTAATCATAAGTAATCAGTGTCCTTCAGTGTCAATGCTTTAAGGTTTTATTATGGAACGACCGCTAACAAAAAATATCCACCTCGGCCATGAACCGCTCTCGCTGAAAGACTACGAGAACGCGGGCGGGTACCAGGCTGCGCGCAAGGCGCTCAACATGACGCCCCAACAGGTGCAGGACATCGTCAAGACCTCGAACCTGCGCGGTCGCGGCGGCGCGGGCTTTCCCACCGGCGCCAAGTGGAGCTTTGTTCCCATGGGCGACAACGCGCCAAAGCTCAAATATCTCGTGGTGAATGCCGACGAGATGGAGCCCGGCGCGTTCAAGGACCGGATGCTGCTCGAAGGAGATCCGCACCAGATCGTGGAAGGCGTGATCGTGAGCGCTTATGCCATACAAGCAGGACAATCGTATATCTTTCTCCGCTGGGCATACAAGCTTGCTGAAAAGAGGCTGGCGAAGGCCATTGCAGAGGCTTATGCAGCAGGATATCTCGGAAAAAATATCTTTGGTTCCGGATTCAACCTCGACCTTCGCATTCACTCCAGCGCCGGTCGCTACATCTGCGGTGAGGAAACAGCGCTGCTGAACGCCCTCGAAGGAAAACGCGCGATACCGCGCTCCAAGCCGCCCTTCCCGCAGATCTGCGGCCTCTGGGGAAGGCCGACGATCGTGAACAATGCCGAGACCATTGCGAACATTCCGCATATCGTGCAGAACGGGCCGGACTGGTTTAAAGGTTTGAGCAAAAATCCTGACGCCGGCACCAAGCTGTACGGCGTCAGCGGCAGAGTGAAAAGACCCGGAACCTGGGAACTGCCTATGGGCGTTACGATCCGTGAATTGCTTGAGGAACATGCGGGCGGGATGCAGGACGGTTATACCTTCCGTGGTGTGCTGCCTGGAGGTGCATCAACGGACTTCCTCATCAAAGACCATCTCGACGTAAAGATGGATTTCGATTCCGTGACAAAGGCGGGTAGTCGCCTCGGCACGGGAACCATGATCGTGCTGGACGACAAAACCTGCCCAGTCGGATTTGCGCATAACTTGATCAAGTTCTTCGCCAGAGAGTCCTGCGGCTGGTGTACGCCCTGCCGCGAGGGCCTGCCGTGGATCGAGAAGATGCTCCATGCCGTCGAGAACGGCGAGGGAGAACCCGGAGACATCGATATCCTGGCGCAGCAATGCAGGCTGCTCGGCCCGGGGAACACCTACTGCGCGCTCGCACCGGGCGCGGTCGAGCCGCTGCAGAGCGCGATCAAGTATTTCCGGGAAGACTTTGAGAAGCATATACGGGAGAAGAGATGTCCGTGGGAGTAAAACTTTGACACTGAAGGACACTGATTGCTTATGATAAGGATTGATGATAACTACATACACTCTGAATTAACTGACAAGATCATTGGTTGTGCTTACGATGTTTACAATCAACTGGGATATGGCTTTATGGAAAAGGTTTACGAAAATGCTATGATGATCAAGCTTCCACAGAAAGGCCTTGCGGTTGTACAGCAGGCACCAATTAACGTCTATTTCGAAGACAAACTCGTAGGAGAGTATTTCGCTGATATCATGGTCAACAATAAGGTCATTCTTGAACTTAAGGCTGTTTCCTCACTATCCAAAGCTCATGAGGTTCAATTGGTGAACTATCTTAAAGCAACTGGCGTAAAAGTCGGGCTCGTAATTAATTTCGGAGAAAAGCTCAAAATCATTCGTAGAGTGTTTTAATCATATAAAATCAGTGTGGATCAGTGTCAAAAATGTTCACGATTTATATCGACAATAAACCTCACCAGATAAAGGAGGGCCAGAACCTCCTTCAGGCCTGCCTCTCGCTGGGGTTCGACCTTCCCTACTTCTGCTGGCACCCTGCCCTGCACTCCGTGGGCGCATGCCGTCAGTGCGCTGTTAAAGTGTTCAAGGACGACAAGGATACGCGCGGCAGGATCACCATGTCCTGCATGACCCCGATAGCTGAGGGCCTGCGACTGTCCATTGATGATCCAGATGCGCGGGCCTTCCGCTCGAGCGTGATAGAATGGCTCATGCTGAACCATCCGCATGATTGCCCGGTCTGCGACGAAGGGGGCGAGTGCCACCTTCAGGACATGACGGTCATGACCGGCCATAATTATCGCAGAACCCGGTTCAAAAAGCGCACGCACCGAAACCAGAACCTCGGCCCATTTATCAATCACGAGATGAACCGCTGCATTCAGTGCTATCGTTGCGTCAGGTTCTATCGTAATTATGCGGGCGGTCGAGACTTTAACGTGTTCGGGTCCCATGATAACGTCTATTTCGGCAGGCACGAAGAGGGCACGCTCGAAAGCGAGTTCAGCGGGAACCTGGTCGAGGTCTGCCCCACCGGTGTTTTTACGGACAAAACGCTCAAACAGCATTACACCCGAAAGTGGGACCTCCAGACTGCGCCGTCCATCTGCGTTCATTGCGGCATCGGATGCAACACGATCCCGGGTGAGCGCTACGGCACACTGCGCAGGATCCTGAACCGTTACAACCATGAGGTCAACGGCTATTTCCTCTGCGACCGCGGCAGGTTCGGGTATGAGTTCGTGAACAGCGGAAAAAGGATCAGGAAACCTCTTGCCATGTCACCCTCCCTTAATCCCTCCCATCAAGGGAGGGACAACAAGACACCCTCTCCCCCTGCGGGAGAGGGCTGGGGTGAGGGGAAGCTGCAGCCTGTTGACAAAGCAACAGCCCTCTCACACATAACCGACATCCTGTCCAACAGCAATAAAACCATCGGCATCGGTTCTCCCCGGGCTTCGCTGGAATCAAACTTCGCTCTTCGCAGTTTTGTCGGACCGGGTAACTTCTACTCAGGCTTGTCCGACCAGGAGCATAAACTTACGGGACTCATCATCGATATCCTCCAGAAAGGTCCTGCTCGAACACCATCTCTGCATGAAATTGAGTCAGCGGATGCGGTTTTTATACTCGGTGAAGACGTGACCAACACAGCCCCCATGCTCGCACTTGCTCTCCGTCAGGCAGCACAGAACAAACAGCGCGAGACCGCGGCATCTATGAAAATACCCGACTGGGATGATAATGCGGTCAGCAATGCTGGACAGAACATAAGAACACCGCTCTATATAGCATCCTGCGAAAAGACAAAGCTCGATGATGTGGCAACAAAGACTTATCAAGCTTCACCGGATAATATCGCTCGACTCGGCTTCGCCATAGCGCATGAGCTGGATCCAAACGCACCGGCTATACAGGGAATTTCGGATGCCACCCTCCCTTCATCCCTCCCCTCAAGGGAGGGACAACAAAAAGTCACCTCTCCCCTGTCGGGAGAGGGCCAGGATGAGGGGGATCGTCAGAAGCTCCTATCACTTGCGAAGGAGATCGCCACCGCGCTCAAG
>JANPMZ010000473.1:0-1992 GCA_031427195.1 Nitrospirota bacterium | reverse complement strand
GGCGTCTTGCCCTTTTCAACCAGGCAGGACTGCGAACCAGCGATGGCCTTGATGTAATACGGCTTGTTTGCCCGAAACCGGATCTCACGCTGCCCGCCCCAGCAGGAGCTGGTAGCGCATTTCTTTTCAGTGGCGCGATATGTTCCGTAGAACGGCATGATATGGCCTTTGCATGAAGTTCATAAAACTGCATTTTTCTTTGTCGCAAAGTACAACAATATAGACCTGCTTCTATGGCATCCCAATACAATGACACTCCGGCCACTACGTCCACAAAGTATGCAGCCTCAACTGACCTTAGGCAGCCAGCCCTTCTGCTGAAGAACATTCCAGGCAATCCGGATATGCTCCGGTTCAAACATTTGCTTTCGGGGATTCCATGCATGCGTCTTCTCGATGGCTTGATCCGCAGTTGCAGATTCCTCGCGTGTGGCTACCCAGTGAACGGTTGAAAGCAACTCCATGCCAAAAGGCGTCTCAAATCCTTTCACCAAGTCCGTCACCCGGTCAAAGTGTTTTCGAGTTTCAGCATGGCGCGCAAGCAATGTCATTGCGTGGTCGGCCGCACCGGGAAGTAATTCGATTTGTTTCTCCGGGTTGTCTTCGGCATCGGCATAGCCACGGATGAAATGTCCTTCAATAAGGCTGAGCACATGGCGCAGGTTCTCGGAATAGGGGCCGTAAAGACCCTTGCTGTATCGGAGCTTCAACCCTTCTCCGGCCTCCTGCATGAAATACATGAGCTTGTGAATTTCGAGCAGCGACACAAAAGGGTCCATTAAGGCGTTCAGGTATTGATTCATCAGCCCGAGCAAAGCGGCTCGCCCGACGGTTATCTTCGGTCTTTGCGCTGTCTTGACCATGTCGGAAGCTTGCGGTGCTCCTTTCGGTTCGTAGAGCAGCACACGCACATCGGGCATGGATGCAAAAGCGTGTTCGATGCGTGGTCGCACATCGCTCCACTTCAGTCCGCCCAGGCCGCAACCCAACGGCGGAATGGCAATCGAGCGAATGCCTCGCTGCCGCACTTCCTTGATAAGCGCCTCCAATCCTGCATCGACGTACTCCAGCCGACTCTTGCCCTTCCAGTGGTCCTTGGTGGGGAAATTGATAATGTAATGTGGATTCGTCAGTTGGCCTTGCTCATGAACCAACATCTTGCCGGGTTTTAATTCACCTCGCTCGCAAACGGCCAAATACTCCTTGAAGTTCTCCGGAAAGGCCTTGCGGAACTGAAGCGCAATACCGCGCCCCATAACGCCCACGCAATTTACCGTATTGACCAAGGCCTCTACGTCCGCGGTCAGAATGTCGTCTTTTTTCAGATCAATCATGGTTTTGCCTCCCATGTAAATTAATAATACCAGTCGGATTGAACGCTAACGACAGGCCGATGACTGTTCTGCCTGAGAATCGTGTTGACCCGCTCCGCCGTCGGCTCATCAATCACGCTGATCCGTTCGATGAGTTTCCAGGGGCAAGTGTCGTGAAGCAGGAACTCGGCCTGCTTGCCTTCTTTGATTCTTGAGTCGCGAAAGTCCCGAGCTGCAACAGCGTCCCAGTTCACCTCGTTCAAGTCGATCAAGCTTTTTTTGAACCGCGTATAATAGGCCCCTGCGTTGCTCTTGCTGAAAGCCCATCGGCGGCTGTTCTCCCTGGCCCATTGTACCACAGAATAGAGGTCCGATTCGATATGCAAAATGGGCTGTTGCCCGCCCGTGTAGGCTAAGTCAAGGTGATTTCCCATGTGTATCAGGTACAACATAATCGAACGGGGACAAAAGTAAAAGGGGACATACTCACCGACTTTGGTTCCGGGGTGACAGTCAACCTCAAGCATCAACCTACGCTGCTTGATCTCTGTCATGCCGATAGTCGTGTGCCCCGCTTCCTGAGCAAGCCGCCTTGCATCGGATTCAAGCCCGTCAGCGGCCAAAATAGAGGATAGATTATCCACATGAGTAATATGATAGATTTTCGGTCGGTCTGGTG
>JANPMZ010000472.1:0-1500 GCA_031427195.1 Nitrospirota bacterium | reverse complement strand
ACTGGACCGCGAAATCAAGGGCATCTATCAGCAGCTCTTTCCCCAGGAAACGCTGCCGGGTGATTCGGTGCGCTCTCTGCGCGACAAACTTACGAATGCGAGAAAACAGTTCGGCGTGCTCGGTTCGGGTAGCTCGGCGCTTGATGCGATGCGGGCGGTCACGGAAGGCATCCCGAAAGAAGTGCGTGTGAGTTTCAGCGAGTTCAACCTGGAGGGCGACCGGCTGAAGCTCCAGGGCGATGCGCCTTCTTTCGAATCCATCGACAAGATCAAGGCCGAATTGCAGAAAGTTCCGTCGTTCGCAGAAGTGACGGTTCTGGACACGCGCATGGGCGTGGACAGCAAAGTCAAGTTCCGGCTCGACATCAAGATCAAACCGGCGACGTGAATTGCGAAAACAGTGGTGCTGTGAATCGTCCAAGAACTGCATTCACAAAGGGGAACGAAAATTGATGTTTATTCGGTTGCTTGACCATCACCCTCCCCAACCCCTCCCATCGAGGGAGGGGCTACGACGGGTTAAATTCAGGAAACTATCGGCAGCTGAAGGACTTCTATGAGTCTTGAACCCAAAGACAAAAAAACGCTCATTATAGGCGGTGCCGCAGCTTTGGTCATCGTGCTCTATTTCTACGTCCTGTCGCCGCTGACCGACGAACTGGCGCGCAAACGCGACCTTATTCCCAGGAAAGAGCGGGACCTGGCCGAGATGCAGGGTCTGCGCGACCAGTACCGGGAGATACAACAGCGGCTGAAGCTGGCCCAGGAGGCGGCGTCAAAGCGCGGCCCCCTGCTCACGGAGATCGAGAACCTTACGAATCGGGCCAACCTCGCAGGCAAGATCGTGTCGCTCAAGCCGCAGGCGGGCATACAGGCCGGCGGAGTCACGGAAAGCATCGTCGAGATCAAGCTCGACAATATAACGCTCTATGATATCGTAAACTATGTGTATCTGATCGAGAAGGATACGCTGCGCATAAAAAAGCTGTACTTTAAACCCAGATTCGATAACCCGAAGCTTCTGAACGCAACCATACTCGTTTCCAGCGCGGGGTGACCTCTGCCTTTCGCCAGCAACGGCCCGGACACTGAGGCCGGAGAAATGCTTATCAACGCTCCTGACGACCATGCCTGATAAACGAACGATCATCCGGAGACTGCTGTTCGCTGGCTATTTTGTGGCAGCGTTCCTCTTATTTCTCCTCCTGCTGTTCCCCTTCGACCGGGTCAAATCACGGATCGAATCGGAGGTCAGGCTGCGCACTCCCTATGAGCTTGCCATTTCACGGATCTCTCCGCGGTTCTTCAACACGGTGGTGCTTTCCGACGTGGTGGTCTCTGATAAAAGCGGCAGGGTCCTGTTCGAGAGTCCGGCGATCCGGACCACGGTATCGCTCTTCGGTCTGGTCCGCGGCCTGACTGCTCTCAGCATGAAGGCGTCGGCGTACGGCGGGGAGCTTCTGGTCAAGTCGCAACAGGGGCCCGGCAGGCAGTATTTTT
>JANPMZ010000471.1:0-3332 GCA_031427195.1 Nitrospirota bacterium | reverse complement strand
ATGCCTGGATGAAAGACGGGCGATGGAAAGGCAAACGCTCGTCGCGTATCAACGTCCCGAAATATCTGCTTGACTGGATTTTGTCGAATACTCTGCACTGTCAAGCTGAAAGCACTCTGTGAACCAACGTCCCCAAGTCACTCCGGCTGAGAAAACGTCGTTAAAATCGACTGTTGTTCTCGGCTCATTCCAACAGCGCCAAAATTTCTTTAAGTAGCAATCTGCCTCCAACTGGCTCAATGGCTGAATTTTAATCATCTGCAAATTAATCCTCCTCGTCAAATAATTAACAGCCGCGTGAACAGCTATGTTATTGCTATAGTATAGCAGGGGGAATCCGACAGCATCCTGTCGGAGAGATTCAAAAGTATCTGGTTGAAGATGTGGAAGGTTTCGGGATACTGGATATGGATATAACGAAAGTGAGGTGTGAGTTCAGGCGACCGAGTACTGCTTAATCACAACAAGCATCGACCGCGCCCGGGTTGCACCCACGTACAGGTTGGCCGAGCTGCAGGCAGGCAGTTGTCCATCCAGCCCGCACAGGATTATCACATCTGCCTCAAGGCCCTTGAATGCCTGAATTGTTCCGATCCGTACTTTGCCGCTACTGTTTTTTTGCAGGGACGCTGTAAATAGCCCCTCATTTTCGACAAAATCCTTGATCCCCAGATGGTCGCTTGTGTACTTATAGGGCGACAGGACTACGATCTCTTCAGGAGAGACCTTCCCGTCCTTTACCAGCCCCTTGACAGTGCTTTTGAGAAGCGGGGCTATCTCGCTGACCTCTTTGTAGGTTTTTATCGTCGGTTCAGGACCAGCCTCAACGTGATAGAACGCGCTGCCCTCAATCTTGCCAAGTTTGCGTGCAAATTCCCCGACCGGCTTCGTGTTCCGCACATTGGTGTCGAGAATGATCGGTTCAGCTTCAAAAGGCGGAGACCATTCATCGCCTGCGGCAAAGATATTCTGGCTCTTGTCGTAGAATACATAGTACGATTTGTCGCCCTTCCCGAGCGATTCAAGTGAAAGCCACCAGAGGGATTTGAAATCATAGGCTTCGTCAACGATGATAGTATCGTATTTGTCGATAAGCGACTGAGCCGCTCGTTCAAGCAGCAGAGGACAGGTATCCAGAAAGAACGTTCTTCTTGCTTCATTGTCCTGGGGGACCTTAAAGAGAATCGAATATTTTACGCACATTACCTCGACCAGGTGGTGATAGTTCATGACGTCGACGGATGGCGTTCCGGCAAATTCAGCAGAAAGAAATTCAGCAAGGTTTTTGTTGTAGCAGGTGAACAAGACCTTCTTACCGGCTCCCGCATGCTCCCGTGCGAGCTGGACGGCAAGGAGCGTTTTGCCAGACCCGGCGCAGCCTTCGACAATAAGCCGTTTTTGCTGCCTGAGCGACATAAGGGTCTTCACTTGCGACGTTGTCAGGCTGATGAGCTTTTCCCGCAGTTCAGCGAGTTTGGTACCGAGCGCCGGGACCAGGTTGATATCAGGACAGAGCGTTTTTATCAGGAGGCCCACCTGTTGTTTCGACCATGGCTTCGCACCCGGGAATGACTGCGTGAGGATGCTGCGGAGAGCATTTGCGGTGTTCTTGAGATTCCTGAAGTCGAGAATAAAGGAATTGTTCGGTGCGTCCGGCGGCAGCGGCGCGGTCCAGGTGATGTCAGGGAACCAGAGGGTGTAGGTGCAGGCGGTATCTTCCAGGATGTCATTGCCCAGGGACGTTCCGGCGAGTTTGTCCTTTATTCCGTAGAAATTGGACCGGGTTTGCACGAAGGGAGGCTTATTCATCCTCTTGCGGAAGCCATTTATGGTGCTTTCGTGATACCAAACTCCGTTCTCGCACACAACACCTTCGCTCTTGATCTCGATGAACAGCAATCCGAGGTCGGGATGGAACACAATGGCGTCGATCTCGCCACGGTCTTCGCCATCCTTCTTGTCGACTGCCCTCCATACCAGTCCATGGAAAACGATCCAGTTATCATCAAGGTTGCTCAGGGCGGAAAGGCAGGTGGTTTCGGCCCGCCGGCCATTGGTTTCGCCGACATCGTCATCGGTAAAGTATGGGGGATAGAATTTTGGCATAGTATTTTTGAGGCTACAATTCTATTCCAGCACAAAGCACGCTATGCAACGGAAGAAACTACGCTTCTTGAAGTGTATTGAAAATGAAAGCATAAATAGAAACAACGAAAGTTTTCCAAAGTTCCCCCGGGGTGGGTCTCATTTTCGGCGGACTACTTTCAAAAAACAACGACTGGGCGGGTCAGTTTTCCGGTGGGGGATGGTCAGTTATTGATCGGGGGTAGCAGCTTTGCATACGCCGCTTCATTTCATCGCTCGCCCACAAGAGCAAGTGCCGCTGCTAACACATCGTCAGCAACATAGAATCGGTGCGCCTTGAGCATTTCCAGGATGGGCTTCAAAGCGGGAATCATTCCCTTCTTTTTAGCTGCCGTGAGAATGCCCAGTGTTCCGGTAACCGGCAGGCCTATGGACTTTGCGTACTGCCGGCCCTTCATGTCATCAAGGATGATCCATCCCGGCTTCATGACTGAACCAAGAGCTATCGCCTCGGCTTCACCTGGATCTATTCTGGTGCGCAGATCATCGGCGATTTTCTGTGCTTCGGGGGTAAGGGGCTCAACGGACAACCAGGTGGGAACACTGTACCCGCCGGGACGAAGCCACTCTTTGTCAACGGCGGGCGGAATGGTCACTTTATAGAATAGCTGTTCAAGAAGAAATAAATGACCAACCTTGTCGAGCAGAATCAATGGACTCGTGTTGGAAACCGCCATCATGCGCGATTCTCCAATGAGGCCACCTCCTCCTTTAATTCATCCTGCGTCATGCGGATATAGGGTATCCCTTTCATTCCGGCATAGCGGATAAACTCAAAACGCTCCATGCCCAATAACTCTCCCGCCTTGCCGCTCGACAGCTTTCCTTCCCGGTATAGTTCAAGCGTTGCGGCTTCCTTCAATATTCCCGCGCTGTCCTGGTATGTCGTGGCAAGCATATCCAGTATTTCGGATGGAAATTCAAGCGGTATGGTTTTAAGCGACATTTTGCGCCTCCAACACTACGTTCTGCATGAGAAAATCATAACATTTTAGCCGGTAGATGACAAGCGGCAAATCATGGACTATAGGAACCTCAGTGGTAACTAATATCCCTTTCCCGCAGGGACGTTCCGGCAAGTTTGTCTTTTATTCCGTAGAAATTTGACCGGATTTGTACGAAAGGGGGCTTATTCCTCCTCTTGCGGGAGCCATTTATGGTGCTTTCGTGATACCAAACTCCGTTCT
>JANPMZ010000470.1:0-6747 GCA_031427195.1 Nitrospirota bacterium | reverse complement strand
TTTTACCCTGCTGATGCGTGTTGTGAGGTAGAGCCTTTTTGCTCTGCAGGTGTAGGTCTTATAACAGCTCTGACCACAATAAGGATCTGTTGATATTGTAAGGCCGCCCGTCATGTCAATAACGGAATACTTTTCACGATTGAAATAAAACCTGTCGGATGCCGGCGCTTTCATAAGGTTAATCTACCCGCTCGAAATAGCCCGCCCCTATGAGCCGGTTGTTTTCTGTGATTGTATAAGTGCCCCCGTTGAAATCAACCGAATGATAAATTGCGCCGATTCTGAAAAAATCGTCTCCCTCGCACGTGAGTTCCTTCTCACTCCAACACCAGCCCTTATACTTCAGCGCACGAACACATGGCCTCCGCTCGAACAGGCCTTCGATGAATTCCGGATTAACAATTTCAATTATCCGTCTGAGCTGCCTTGCGTTTAATCTGAAGCCGTCTTTCGCACTCATTTCCGACAATATCTCATCGGACAATATCGCGTGAAAGAGATTTTCTTTTCCGAACCCTTCCCAATGATCTTTCGGCATATATTCACCTCATTTAATCCTCGCCTGATGTGAAAGAAACGCAAGAATAATTGAGGAGATTGTAACAGCTTCTCCTGACAACAGTATGTCAGTGTCATTGCCCTCGCTTGACGTTACGGTAACGTTCCGACATCAATTTTAATTCGGTTGCGACCTCTTTTCTGAACTCCGGCGGCGACAGAACCTCGCAGTCCGGTCCCCATTGAAGCAGCCAGCGCTTCAGCTCCATGGTCCCGTTGACCGTGACTTTGAGAACGATAGAACCATCTTTATTTGCCGTGACTTTATGCGAAGGATGCCATTTTCTCCGTGTAATCCACCGGGCAACCCCTTTGCTGAACCAGAGGTTCACTTCGACAGAATTCCCATAGGTGATAATGTGCCAGCCGGTTTTGAAGTAGTCGTCCATGGAAAACGTCTTTGGGATAAAATAATACTTATCAGTAGGCCGGACATTCTGAATGCAATCAAGGGCGAACTCACGTATATCTTTTTTCATGCGGCAGTAGGCGAGCGTGTACCACACCCCTTTGCTGCAAAAAAGGCCATAAGGGTCGATGACCCTTTTCGTCACTTGTTGAGACCCCATGGACGTGTAAGTTACATCGAGGCTGTTTTTTTCTTCAATAGCTTTCTGAACAGCGTCAAACTGTTTCTGGACCCCGCAAAAGTCTTCAACCGGATCTATGTCCAGCCAGTATTGAGGGCTTATGGATTGTAACCGCTGCCCGGTTTTGCAACCCGTCTCAGCCCTGATCTTTTTCATGAGCCCGTCATAGGCGTTCGCCACACCTTTTCCGAGTTTTGCGACTGCCGCCTTGCTCACCAGAACAGCCCTTACTTCGTTGGGTGATAGATCGACTTTTTTAAAAGAATATCCGTCAACGAACCGGTACGATCCTTTCTCCTCATCATAGTGGATAGGGAAATCGACAAGGAGCGCTTTGATGTCCCGGTAGATGCTTCGCTCGGATGTGCCGAAATGGTCGGCAAGCCCCTTTGGCGTCACCCTCTCCCGCCCGTCGATCATACTCAGAATGCCGACCATCCTGTTTATCCGTTTTAAATCAGCCATTTCAAACCTCCGTGAAAATGATAACCATCGCATTGCGCGGTACAATACTAAAACCTTATGACACGCATTATTGCACAATATGATATTTCAAGAGAATATTATAAATATGGGGCGACGACGGCACAAGTCCTGTGGCCGGAAACGCCTCTCTGCAACCTCTCCTTTGGAGCGATATCAGATCTGAAGATAGGTTTTCAACAGCGCGGGGTAATGCCCTGGATTAAAGAGGAGATTGATCAGCTGATAACACTCATGGGTGCAATAACAGGCGGAATCGCGCACCGAGCATATCATGCGCCTGGCCGGGTCGGTCTTGATCATCGCAGGGATATCATACCGGTGTTGCCGCACGTTTCCGAGCAGGGCCGAGAACGCCTCACAGGGATAGAGGTCGCCCGTTTCTGTAAGAACAAGGGTCAATCGACCGGCGTAGCAGGGAGTCAGACGCCGCTGCTTGATGCGCGTGTCGTAGATAAGCCGCCTCTGGAGGATGTCCTGGGCCGCCTTGAGCCGGGCGCCCCGAAATCGGTATCGGCCGGAAAGACGCTCTTTCAGGTTCGTTTCGAGTAGCTCGATCGTCCTGCGGTAAGCCTGGATATCGATCTTTTTCAAGCCTTCGTCCGCAACATCGCCCCGAATGAGCGAAACCGTATGTGCCCCTATCCCGTCGAGCTGCCGGACAAAGCGTATGAGTTCATCCATGCGTCCTTGATTGGCCGCGCAGAAGACCGTATTGATCCCTAATTCAAAATTCCGGTATCGGTCGAGAAGAGGACGGAGCTTTTCATAGGTGTTCATTGTTTTTTGGAACGCGCCGGGCACACCTCGCAGAGCATCGTGGACCTCTTCCGGTCCGTCCAGGGAGAGTTTGACCGCGACCGTGCTCTTCGGGCATTGCATCAGGATCGCTTCGGTCTGTTTCGCTATTCTGTCGGGCAGCAGGCCGTTCGTGGGCAACAGGATGATTGCGGGTTTGTTCGTTTTGTAGAATGTCGTGGCGATCTCAACGAGGTCCTCCCTGAGGAAGATCTCCCCTCCGGAGAACGCGAGCCAGAGCAGCCTGCCCAACGAGGCCGACACCTTCCTTATTTCATCGAGCGTGAGCTCAGCGGCCGGCTCCTCGTTCTTTCGGGAGAGATAAAAACAGAAAGGACATCGGGCGTTGCACTTCCGGGTCAGAAAGAAGGTGAATTGGATCGGGTCATGCTTCCAGACCACGGAGCCGATATGGCGAAGAGGGGTATAGTTCATATGAGAAAATATTCCACCAGGCCTCGAAAGGCTCCAGCCCCCACAACAAGAGCATAGAGCGTTGTGTAATAGCTTGTAGCAAGAATAGCAAAAAGCGTGCCTCCGGTTTCATACCATGCCCGGATAAGCCCCCTGTTGATGAAGAGGTTTACGCCGGCGATCATCGGCAGGGTGTAGAGGAAGGACGCCTCGCGAGTGGTGAACCACAGCCCGAGCACGGCACAACAGAAAAGACAGGCGAACACGTTCACCTTCAGTTCCCGGGAAGCCGTGCCCGAGTCAGCCAGGAGGTCCCTGTTCGCGAGGGAGTACTGCGTCCAGTAGCGCGCTTTTTTAAACGCGTTCCCGAGCGACCGCTTGAGCGTGAAGTTGAAGATATGCCGGACCTGGATCGCGGGGTCCATGAGCAAGCGGTATCCGGCGCGGCGCAAGCGGTGGCTGAACTCGACATCCTCGATGATCGGAAGAAAATCCTCGGGAAAACCGCCGCTCTTTCTGAAGACAGCAGCGTCGATAACCAGGGCATGGGTGGCGATATAATCAGGATCGTTGGCCCGCTTGGTCTCGAAATAATTGATGAATACTGATTGAAAAAGGCTGAAGAACCCGGGGTCCCGCGGCTCTCTGGTGTAGGTGCCGCCGATCACGAAGTTCGCGCCGTGATCCGCAACGGTCTTTCTCACGAGGGCGAGCGTGTCCTTCCGCAGCAGGCAATCGGCATCAATAAAGAACAGGACAGGGCCGGAGCTGTTCCGGGCGCCGATGTTTCTTGCAGCCGAGGCGCCGACGTGACGCTCCAGTCGTATCAAACGGACAGGGAACTTTTCGATGATAACGATGGAACCGTCAGTAGAATTATCATCGACAACAATGACCTCGATGCGCCCGTCAGCGCTGGAAAAGATCGAGTCCAGGCAGTGTCCGATCGTCGATGCTGCGTTGCGAATCGGGATGATTATGGAAATAAGACTGTTCACGATTTCATTATAGTTCGGTACTCCGGAAAAGGAAATAAAAATACGGGCTGAAATGCGAGAAGTCGGGCCGCTGTTCTGTTTCGGCCACCCTCAGAGGTCCCTTTGGCCCGTTCAGGACAATCTACTGACACAACCCACTGATAAAACGGCATCTTATTAGTGGTATCACTCTTGCTATTCATACAGCGGGGGAGCGCACTACTGTCATCTGATGTTTTGAGACGCTGAATTTTCATCGTTGTCAAGAAACGATAGGTGCTTCGACTAACGCTTAAAAAGGGAGGTAATGGTATGAAAAGAAGGTTATTAATGATTCTGATCGTCAGTGCGTTTCTGGCAGCATCAGCAGGAGCGGTTTCCGCGGCTCAATGGGCAAATCCCGCTCTGCTGGTAAGCGCGGACCAGGTGGAGCAGAACATCGCCAAGCCCGACTGGGTGGTGGTGGACTGCAGAAAGCTGGAGGACTATGCAAAGGGCCACATCCCGGGCGCCATCAGTTTCGGCAAGGACTGCAAGGACGCGCTGCGGGACCCCTCCTCGCGGGTCCTTAAGACCGCATCAAAGTATGAGAGTCTGCTCGGCAAGGCGGGCATCGGGAACAACACCCATGTCGTTTTTTACGGTGAGCTGAAGTCGAAAAGCATGGACGACGCCACGGTGGCCTTCTGGCTCTTCGAGTACCTGGGCCATACCGACAAGGTGCATGTGCTGAACGGCGGCCTTGAGGCCTGGATCAAGGACGGCAAAAAGCTGGACACCGAGCCCGTGATCAAGCCGGCCACGACATTCAAGGTGAAGATCGCGAAGAACAGGATCGCGACGACCGAAGAAGTGCTCCAGATTGCGAAAGGGCAGGTCAAAGGAGTGCAGCTCATCGATTCCCGCTCCAAAAAAGAATATGAGGGTGAGGATATCCGTTCGGCGCGGGGGGGACGCATCCCGAACTGCACGCTCAGCGTGCCGCACGAGGACACGTACGACACGGTGAAGGACCCTGCAACGGGCAAGGACAAGGCAACGAGCTTCCTCTCAGCCGAAAAAGTGGAGAAGGCCTACTCCTCCCTGGACAAAAGCAAGCGGACCATCGCCTATTGCCAGACCGGGTCCCGCTCCGCGCTCACCTATATGGAACTGCGGCTTTTGGGCTTCAAGGACCCCGCGAACTATGACGACTCCTGGATCATCTACGGCGCGAACGAAAAGTACCCCGTCGAGAACGAGCAGCGGATGGACTTCTCCCGGATCAAGAAACTTGAGGACGACGTGAAGAAACTGAAAGAACAGCTGAAGACGCAGGCGGAAGCCAAGTAGCATACAGCGGGGTCCAATACCCTCTGCGTGGCGTTAGGTTTTTTTGGCCGCGGGGATCATTCCAAATGATGATCGCCCGCGGCCTCTTCTCTCCACGACGACACGGCATTTCGCGCAAAAACATTTAATACATGCCCGGTTTTCCTAAAACTATGATAAAATCAACTTATATTTTTTAATTCTTTTTAAAACGAAAGGGGGAAGAATGAATATCTTGATCGCCCATGACGGGTCTGAACAGGCCGACAAGGCATTGAAGCGGGCGGCAGAGCTCGCTACGGGGTCCAAAGCATCTCTCAGCATACTTTCTGTCGTGCCCGACCTTTGTATGATGGAATTGGGCCTTGATGACTGTAAAAAGCTGTATGAGGTCATGACCGCGGAATCACAAAAGAAGCTGGAGGCTTTCAAAGCGAAGCTGTCACAGGAGGGCGTGAAGGTGGACATCGAGGTACGGTTCGGGAATGCCGTTGAAGTGATCCTCGACGCCTGCATTAAAAAGAAGATCGATATGGTCGTGGTCGGTTCACACGGCCGTCACGGAGCAAAAAAATTCCTGCTTGGCAGCGTGTCATCGAAAATCGTCGGGCACGCCCCCTGCGAGGTCCTGGTCGTGAAGTAACACACAACGAACCGGTCTTACAATAAACCCTGAATTGAGGAGGTACACATGAACGAGGAAAAGAAATCGCCCATAACACTCATTATAGGGCTGATTCTTCTTGCATACGCGCTGCTCCTGAGGAGCCAGAACGAGTCATTAACGCCGACGGGGCTGGTCGCTGTTGCCGAGTATCTTAAAGCGGGCAAGACAATCGGCACGCAGATTTCCGTCGGATTGTGGTCGGGGATCATCATCAGTCTGGTCGGGGTCTGGAATCTGGCCGTCCCGGCCATGACGTCGAAGTTTGACAAGCTGGTACGGGCCCCCATGGCCGGCATCGGCATGATCATCATCCTTGCGTATATAACACGTTTTTACATGGAGCCTATCTTCAAGGTATGGGGGAAACAGGCTCAGCCTGCACTCGGTTATGATCTGGCAACCATCTTCGGACTTAACTACATTCTCCTCGGGATCATCCTTGGCATTATCTGGGTCAATACCATCGGAATTCCGGCCTGGATGCAGGCAGGGGTCAAGACCGCCCGGCTGGCCATGAAGACGGCTGTCATCACCCTGGGCACTATGTACAGCATTACGGAACTTAAGTATCTCGGTGGGCTGAGTATTGTGATGGTCGCTAGTTTTGTTATGGGCACAGCCCTTCTTGTTCTCTGGCTCGGCAGGCTTGCGCAAATGCCCCGTCCATTGACCGGTGTGCTGGCTGCCGGTCTGGGGGTCTGCGGCGTATCAGCGGCGGTTGCCGCGGCTCCCGTAGTAAAGGCCCGCGGAGTGGACATGGCCTATGCGATCGGGATGCTGCTGCTCGTCGGCGTTGTCGGACTGTTTGTCTTTCCTCCTGTCGCTAAAATGGTCGGGATGAACGAGCTTCAGTTCGGGGCCTGGGCAGGAACCGGCATCCTCAACTCAGCCCAGGTTGCCGCCGCTGCCCTGATATTTGACCCCCATACCATAGAAACCCTGAAGGTCG
>JANPMZ010000469.1:0-2296 GCA_031427195.1 Nitrospirota bacterium | reverse complement strand
CCATTATGACAGGTGAGCTACCGCATTTATTGGCTGATCTCATGGATACACTTGGCGGGGAAGAGAACATCGGATAGTTTGTGGGTGTTTTGGTCGATCACTTGAAGTGACCCAGTAGGGGCGTCGCGAATGCGTCGTCACGGCATAGAAATTGTTTAGTGCAGAGCCTCGGAAAAATGATAGAACATAAAGTAATGATGAAGCTGGAAACAATTAGCACATCCCATGTCTATCGCAGCTTTGCTTGGGCGTTCTCAGCCTTGCTGTTGGTCATGGTGACTGGAACATTGGGATACCGCATCATAGGTGGCCCGCAATATAGTTGGGTAGACTGCTTTTACATGACGTTTATCACCGTTGCCACCATAGGCTTCAATGAAGTGATCGACCTCTCGAATAGCCCAGCGGGGAGATTGTTTACAGTATTTGTTGCCATATTTGGAATTGGCGCGATGACCTATTTGTTATCCGCCTTAACGGTCTTTATCTTGGAAGGTGACATTAACGAGGCATGGCGGAGGAGGAAGATGCAAAGCAAAATTGCAAAACTTAAAGGTCATTACATTGTTTGCGGCATAGGGCGCGTGGGTATCAACGTGGCGCATGAACTGGAATCAACCAATCGAACTAGCGTAATTGTTGATCAGGATATTCAGAAAATCGAGAACTATGTATCCCAGCACCCGGAACAGTTATATTTGCACGGTGATGCCAGCGACAATGATGTCCTGCTTGCGGCTGGTGTCGAACGTGCGATCGGGATATTTGCCGTGGCCGCGGATGACAGTCAGAACTTGGTGATTAGCCTCAGCGCCAAGCAAATCAATCCTGCGTTACGTATCGTGGCGCGTTGCCATGAAGTGAAAAATATTGATAAAACACGCCGCGCCGGGGCAGACGAAATCGTGTCTCCAGACTTCATCGGCGGGCTGCGCATTGTGTCGGCAATGGTTCGCCCGAATGTCGTGTCTTTTCTCGATGACATGATTAAGTCGGATGATAACTTGCGTATGGAAGAAGTAGTGATTCCATCTAGTTTTTCTAGCGAATTGCTTACTTTGTTCAATCCTGACTTAAGTGATTGTATTTTGCTGGCCATCAAGCAGGGCGGAAAGTGGGCATTTAATCCTGCCATGCAACACACTGTCCATAACGGCGATGTGTTGATGGTGATGACAACTCCGAACGGGCGAAAAAGGCTGGAACAGTTGATTCATGGAGTCGCGTAGTCGCATGGCACATGCTTGCGAAAAGATAACGGCCCTCAATCTCTATTTCGACAGAGCGCATGTAGTAGGGTAGGGTGTTTCGAAGTATCGATGCTGCCGTAATTGTTGCCTGCATATGATCTTGGTAAGCGCGGTCTAAACCTATTTGTTGTTACAATATTCTATCGTTATTGTGCGCCGTATCTCTGCGAATTTCGGCCACACCAGCCTCTACGCTGGTGATTCTGTTCTTGATTTCGCGTAATTCGTGCTCTATACGTTCTTGACTAGCGCGCGTTTCGCGCAAGAGTTCTAAAATTAGATTGTTAACGTTCTCGCTCATGGCGTGCCTCCTTATAGTTGATCGAGTCTAGCTTTTTTCTATATTTACTGCAATTTCTGTTTTTAGCTCTGCAATGCGCATCTTCTAAGCCATTTAAAAACACTGCTTTAACCATTCGCCAATTCTTCTATGATTTAACATAATATACATTGCCCCGTTTGATCTCCTGCTACCTGTGCGGCGTTCGCTGGGGTAGGTGACATATTCATTATGACAATCGCGCCTATTAGTACGCTTGCGGCCCGACCAACAAAAGGGGCGAATATCGCTCGTCTTTCTGCTTTCTTCTCTGTGACTAGCTCACTGGCTGCAATCACTGTTATTTCTGGTACTTCAATTAAGTTTGCGATTTGAATGCAGGCGTAAGCGGGTAAACCTCCGATTCCTGCTTTTGAGCTTCTTATTGCACTTGGGCTTTGCCCGATCAATAAACTCAATGCCTTCTGGCTTCCTGCGGCTTTTTCTGCTCTTTCTATTAGCTCTTTTAGTTCCATTTTTAAATCTCCTTAAATAATACTTGACAGCCAAGAATTCTTTGCTCTATGATGCGCCAAGATTTCTTTGCGCATAGTTTTCATGTGCTTATTAAATCCCGAAAATTAAATAAATGCAAATAACCTAAAAGGTGCCATAAAAATGACTACTGCAAAACTTGAAATTCTATATATCGATTCCCCTCGCTCTGGTGTTTCTTCCAAGACTCAAAAACCTTGGGCTATGCAAACTTGTCAATGTGTAATTCATG
>JANPMZ010000468.1:0-6448 GCA_031427195.1 Nitrospirota bacterium | reverse complement strand
TATGGTCGGGGCGAGCCGATTCGAACGGCCGACCACTCGCACCCCAAGCGAGTACGCTACCAGGCTGCGCCACGCCCCGATGTAAAAAACAGAATTAAAGCGAGAAAAAATACCGCACGCTCTCAAGCTACGCACGGCCTTATTCAATCTATTTCAGGATATCGAGGATCTCTCGCAATTCTTTTTTCGCTATATCTATGATGCTGTCGAGATCTTGTCCGGCCCTGCTGCTCAGCTTTTTCCTTGCCCCTGCGATCGTGTATCCCTCGCTATAGAGCATCTGTTTGATGTGAATTATGCGCTCGATGTCTTCTTTTTTATATACGCGCTGCCCGGACCGGCCTTTTTCCGGTTTAAGCTGAGGAAACTCGGTTTCCCAGTATCGCAGGACATAGGGTTCCAATCCGGTAAGCCGGCTGACCTCTCCGATCCGGTAGAAAAGCTTATTCGGTAGCTGCCGGGGCTTCGATGACATGCTCTTTGAAGATCATGCTGGGCCTGAAACTGACTACTTTTCTCGGAGTGATCTCTATCTCCTGCCCCGTCTTGGGGTTGCGGCCCTTGCGGGAATTTTTGCTCCGCACCACGAAATTCCCGAAACCGGAAAGCTTCACGGTCTCTCCCTGTTTCAGGGCCTGCTTGATGGTATCCAGAATCATCTCGACCATTTCTTCGGCGTCCTGCTTTGGCAGGCCGACTTTGTCAAACACTTCTGAGATGATGTCCGCCTTCGTCATAGGCACCTCCTCTGGAAGACATAATATAGATAATAACCAATTCAAAGTCAAGGCAAATATCCGACCATACAACTCCTTCCGGCACAACGACCGAAGCAAAGGCACATGGGCACCATTGACTCTCCGGCAGTAAAGCGGTTTGACAAGACTTGTTATTTAGTTTGAAAACAATAGGGAGTCTGCTATAATACTTTCTCCTATGATCAGGGAAATCAAACTCAGCGGCAAAGCAAATGATGTCGTAGATTACTCCGTTACGATTACAGGCGAGGACCTCAGTAACCGGTATTTTTTCGAGTCCCTGCCCGAAGGAGATCGTTTTTTCTCGGGTGGCAACGAGCTCATCATCACCCCTGACGGCGTCCGCTACCGGGGGACCGGGGGCAGCGTTTGCGAATACATGTTCGGCGTTGACCTGCCGCTCAAGGACCTGTTGAGAAAGGATGTATCGAACCGTCTCGTGATGTACGGCGCATCCTACGACACCGGAGAAAACATCATGTTCTCGAACACTACGGCCGGAAAAGAGTCCTTTGACCAGGTGTTCCTTACCGGCAATGCGGTGTCAAACTATTACTTTTTTGTTCATTTTTCGCAGAAGACAGACCTCCGAGACCAGCAGCGCGATATCCTCAAAAGCATCGGCAAAAGCGTAAAGCGGAGCGATAGGGTCGGCGCAAGCGATGACTCCGGGTTCTGCCGTGAGCTCTTTGACGAACTCGGTGATCCCCGTGCGCTCACGTTCCTTTTTCGGTTCGTGAACCGGCACAACAAAGAATATATCCACCTGTTCAACCGGCTGCACCTGGATCAGAAAACGCTCACCCCTGCCGCCAGTTCGATCCTTGACGAGCTCGCCATGAAGTACAACATCATCCCCTACCAACAAGAACGCATCAAGATCGACGGAATGTACAAGCTCCCGGAGAACAAGAAGATCGTCGACGAATACAAGGACATCCTGATCGCCGTGTCGGAGAAGGGCGAAGTGAGCCCCTCTGAGCTGGCGAAACTCTCGCGGCTCAGGACCCTGAGCCTTCGTCTCAATATCCCCAACACCCTCTTTGACACGCTTGACGATCGGCTGCTCAAGGACATGCACATCGTCGAAGTGGAAGAGCCTGACTATATCCATGAAACGCGCGCGATCTTTGAAGGCCTGTTCTTCAGAGCGGACAAGATACGCGGCCACATATCCCACGAGGACCTCATTAAACTTCTGAAGGCCAAGGAAAAATCGTCCAATCACCGCGACCCGTCCTTTGAAAGCCTGCTCCTGGACACCGTGCGGGCCTGCGACGAGCATGCCCGGGATACCAATGACACGGCGGTGCTGGAGTCCATGAGCAACGTCCTCACCTATTTCGATCGCTATGACAGTGCGGCTGCCACGATCAACAACCTTGCGTTTATGGAGAACTCAGCCCTGACCGAAGGCAATATCAGGAGCCTCTACGGGAACAAGGAGATCTTCGATGCCATCAGCCGGGATATTTTCCAGGAACTGTTCATTGAAAGCGTCAGGAACAACCGCTACCTGACGCGCTACGGCCGCAAGAAGATCGACAAACTGTTTAGCGGCCTGCTCCAGATAAAGTCAGGAGACAGCACCTATCGTGAACTGGCCACCGCCATCCAGGGTATCCGTGAGGATGAACGTCTGTACGCGCTCATCCACCGTTACGTGAAGGACCGCTTCAGGAGCATCTATGCTGAATTGAACTCGAAGGAGGACCAGGAGATCTTCATCCAGGATCTCAACCGCGAGATGCAGGCCAAAGGCATCGTCCCGAGCCCCGTGCCCCATGTGGTATTCGAGGAGATCATCCTTGATTTCAGGAAAGAATCGTTCTATCTCAACAACCTCCTGCCGCACATCATTGTTTCACGGGACAGCCAGGTGCGCGAAGATTTCCTTACGAACAGCGGCCTTGACCGCTTCTATGTCGAGGAGCTTGAAAAGGATTACTTTGAAATGAACCGGATCGAGCAGCGCATACTTGAAGAGATCAGGAAATAGCCATGCTCAAGATCAAAGTTCTGGACCGCTATATATTCGAAGAGCTCCTTCCGCCCTTCTTCCTCAGCATGTTCATTATAACGCTCGTACTGTTCATCCAGAAGATGTTCAGACTGGCGGAACTGGTGATCTCCAAGGGCGTAGAGGTCACGGCCACGCTCAAACTGCTGGTCTTTATCCTGCCGGGCTTCCTCGTCATCACCATTCCGATGTCCGCACTCGTAGCGTCGATCACCGCATTTTCCCGGCTTTCCTCAGATTCCGAGATCACGGCCATGAAAACCTCACGCGTCAGCCTTTACCGCATGCTCCGGCCCGTGGCCGTTTTTGCGTTCCTTGCCTTCTGCGCCACGTCACTGACCTCACTCGTTCTGCTGCCTGCGGCAAACACGGCGCTGAAGGCCCACTTGTTCAACATGGTAAAATCTCAGGCCATGGTCGGCATCGAGGCAGGAGTGTTCAGCAGCGCCTTCGACGGGATGGTCATTTATGTGGATAAGATGGAATCGCTCGACAAAATGGAGGGCCTCTTCATATCGGACGAACATTCTGCAAAAGATCCCTACTCCATTGTGGCCAAACGGGGGAAGCTGATCACCGATCCCCAATCCTTCAAGGTAACCCTCGCTATGGAAGAAGGTTCCATTTTTTCTCTGCCGCGCGATGAGCACAAATACCACCTCACCTCGTTCGCCGCAGGCAGTATCTTCCTCGATATCAACCGTTCCCTGCTGCCGGGAGGGGCCCCGACCACGGATTACCGGAACGCGTCCATCCAAACTCTGCTCGCTGACATCAAAGCGCTTCGCGCCCAGGGCAAACCGACCTTTCATGTCGAAAGCGAACTTCATATGCGGCTGTCCATCCCGGTGGCCTGCCTGATCTTCGGCATCATCGGCGCCCCCCTCGCCATTCGCAGAACACGCTCCGGCAGATCTGCCGGAATCGCGCTCGCCCTTGCGGTTTTTTTCATATACTATATGATGATCGGCGCGAGCAAGAATCTGGCTGCGACCGGCACGCTCTCACCAGCCGCGGCATACTGGATACCGAATACGATCATGATCATGGGTTCAGCCGTCCTTCTCTATATCAGGAGCAATGAGCTCAATTTCGGCGTCATCGACAGCCTTGCCGCACTGTACTCCTGGTTACGCAAGCAGCGGAAAATGCCCTGAACCGGAAGGACCTGAGCGAAACCATTATGAACATACTGAACCGTTACCTACTCGGAGAATTTTTCCGATCCTTCGCTACAGCGCTGAGCGGCATATCCATTCTCTATCTCTGTGTCGATTTCCTCCAAAAAGCCGACGATTTCATCCGTTTCAAAGCTACGCTCTCGCAAGTGGTCAGGTATTTTCTCTATAACCTGCCATCGATCATCACCCCGTCCATACCGATTGCGGCCCTGATCGCCACGCTCCTGTCGCTCGGCGCTCTGTCGCGCCACAACGAGATCATCGCCATGCGGTCCAGCGGGATCAGCCTCGGCCGCATCGTGTTGCCGGTGCTTTTCGGCGGCCTCCTGATCTCTGCCATCGGCTTTATCAATAATGAGCTCATCATGCCGGTCTACGTCGCCAAAGCCAACTATATCCGTAACGTGGAGATCGAAAAAAAACAGCAGCTCGTCCTGTTCAGGCGCAATAAGCTCTGGCTTCGCGGTCCGGACAACAGCATCGCGAACATCGCCTTCGTCTCGCCGGACCGCAACGTAATGTTCGGCCTGAACATCTTCAAGCTCACCGGGGATTTCACCGTGCGGGAAAGAATTCAGGCCGACCGTCTTTTGTGGGAAAACGATGCCTGGCGGCTGAAGAAGAGCACTGCCTATGTACAAGCCGGTGATGCCGTTATTGTCCGTCCGGCTGACGGCGAGGTGTACAATATCGTGGAAACCCCAGCGGATCTCGGCATGATCGTCAAAAGATCCGAAGAGATGAGCTTTGCCGAGCTCTGGGACTATGTGCGCCGCATAAAAACCAGCGGCTACAATGCGATGCGCGAAGAAATGGAGCTGTATGGGAAGATCTCCTTCCCTTTTGCGAGCCTGCTCATGGTCATGATCGCCACACCGCTCTCCCTCCAGCGGGTGCGGAGCGGCGGTGCGGGCACGGGCATAGCGATCGCTGTCTTCATCTCGTTCGCCTACTGGGGACTGCTCAGCATCGGCACCGCACTGGGCAGGTCCGGCGCCTTGCCGCCCTTGACCGCCTCGTGGCTCGCGAATGCACTGTTCTCGCTCTATGCGTGCGTCATGATGATCCGCATGCACCGCAATTCCTGATGCACGTCAACGGGTCGCAGCTATTTGACACTGGGCTGCCTGCCCGATTCCTGCGGGAGAACCTGCTCTAGCCCAATGATGAAAAAGGTCATCAGCATACTGCTCGGCATCGCCCTGGTGCCATTCTGCATCGGCTTTACGTGGCAGCTCGGCACGACCGTGTTCGGCATACGATACAAACCCGACCTCCCCTACTTCTTTGCTGCAGGATCACTGGCCTATATATCGCTCCACGTGCTGTTCAAAAAGCCGATCATGACCTATGTCTTCGGCCATGAACTTACCCATGCCCTTTTCGCCGTGCTCTTCGGCGGTTCGGTCAAGTCGTTCCATGCCAGCGACCGTGGCGGTCGTGTTACGCTCACGAAATCCAACTTTATTATCACGCTTGCACCGTATTTTTTTCCGCTGTACACGGTTATTGCTCTCCTTCTTTACGGCGCTGCAATCGCTGCCGGACTGCAGGAGGCCGTGGGCTGGATCGTCTTTCTCGCCGGCGCTTCGTTCGCATTTCATCTGGTGCTTACCGCCATCTTTCTCCAGACCGAGCAAAGCGATGTCAGGGAATACGGGATGATTTTCTCCTTCCCGCTCATATATCTTTTTAATGTGACCTTCACCGCCCTCCTCGTCCGGCTGCTTTTGGCTGAGAACATGGAGTACCTCCTTTTCCTCACCGGTGGTATAATGAAGAGCATAAACATGACCGTGCTTATTCTGGGCAAGATCTACAGCATTGCCGGGAACGTCATCTGACCCGTGTAAAAGTGACGGGGAAAATACTTTTTTGACAGGATAACAGGATTGACAGGATTTTAAAGATGAAATTTTTTTCTGGTTTTATCCTGTTATCCTGTCGAGGATTTGCATTCCGGTTTGTCAGTGTTGGGTTAATGAAAGGAACGCCATGTTCATCGTTGGGCTGACCGGCGGAATTGCAAGCGGGAAAAGCCTTGTTGCCCGCGTGTTCAAAGACCTTGGCGCTTCGGTCATTGACGCGGACAGGATCGTTCATGAGCTGCTGGAGCCGGACCAGGACGCCTGGAAAGAGATTATCCAGTACTTCGGTCAGGATGTTCAGCGGGCCGACAAGACCATCGACCGGCGAAAGCTCGGCTCTATCGTCTTCAACGACCGGGAAAAACGCTCCTGGCTCAACGCGTGCCTTCACCCCCGGGTCTTCTCGGTTTACACCACCCAGGTGGCCCACATCAGGATGCGGGCGCCTGACGCGCTCCTGTTCTTCGATGCAGCGCTGCTCATTGAATCCGGATATCACCGGAATATGGATCGGCTCATCGTTGTATACGCAGAACCGGAACAACAGGTTGAACGGCTGATGGCACGCGACTGCTTCACCCGTGAAGAGGCGCTGTTACGAATTGCAAGCCAAATGCCGCT
>JANPMZ010000467.1:0-2441 GCA_031427195.1 Nitrospirota bacterium | reverse complement strand
CGACCTCGACCTCATCCTCGACGTCTGCGCCCGCTGCATCGTCATCAGGGACGGCGTCGTTGTTGCCGACGGCCCGTCGAGATCGATCCTCTCCGATAGAACGCTTATGGAGGAGAATAACCTTGAGCTGCCGCTTTCGCTGCAGCGGTGCTGAAACTGCGCTGATGTTCCATATAGAAAAGCAGACCTTTTTTGACAGGATAACAGGATTTACTGGATAGGAGCAGGAATGACATGTCATTATCCGATTTTTATCCTGTTATCCTGTCAACCTAAAAACGGCAGTTGCTCTTGTTTTACCGCAAAGAACGCATAGAAAATCAGAAACTTGGAAGAGAAACGTTATTCACCCTCATGGCGAGTCTCGTTTTAAACCAAACGTATTGATTTTCCTCTGCGATCTCTGCGTTCTCTGCGGTCAAATGCTCTTTTTAGGCTTAAGGGATAGGTGCGTCGTATCCCCTATTTTTGGTACAACTTTGCGGATTATGACGGTCGGTTCTGGCACGGTAAAAAGGTTTTTCACAAAACGAATCCGCTGATCGCGTAAAAAGCACCCGTCACCAGTGGTTCACCTGTTTTGATGGTGGATTGCGGGAAGGTCTCTCTGTTTGACTTTTCAGACCAGGCCTGATACTCTCGGTTCGTTGCGTGCCTGCAGCGCGGGCACTGTACCTGTATTTGAAGCTGCCATATTGTCGATAGTGATCTCAGGAGCTGTATTGAAACGATCGGGTATATCTGTGTTGGTCGTGGTCCTTCTGCTGGCAGCGGTCCAGCCGGCCTTTTCCGTTTCTCCTGCTTCGCAGGTCGTATCCGCCCGCGCGTGCTTTGTGATGGATGATAAGGAATCCGTCCTGTATGCCAGAAATCCTTCAGCCAAACTGCCGCCCGCCAGCACGGTAAAGCTGGTGACCGCCATGGTGGCACTGGACCGCCTTGCGCCGGAAGCGAAGGTAACGGTGAGTCGCACTGCGGCGGCAACGCGCTCCATCAAACCCAGGCTGAAGGCGGACGATGAACTGACGGTCGCTGATCTTCTCCATCTGGCGCTCATGAAATCCATCAATTCCGCGGCCGTGGCGCTGGCCGAAAAGGCCGCCGGTTCGGAAGAGGCCTTTGTGGAGCTGATGAACCGGAAGGCGGACGAAATCGGGGCCTGCGATACGCATTTCATTACCGCCTCGGGGTTGCCCAAAGGCAAGCAATATACGACTGCCCGGGATCTGGTCATTATCATGAAACGGGCGCTCACCTATCCGTTGATCAAGGAGATTCTGGGAAAAAAAGAATGGCTGGTCACCACCACAGCGGGCAGAGAGCTCTCTCTGGAAAGTTCGGATGATATGCTGTGGTACCGGAGCACTACGATCGGCGGCAAGACGGGCTTCACGAACAGCGCACAGCATTGTTACGTCGGCGCCATGGATACGGAGAAGGGCGTCATCTATACCGCGGTTCTCGGGGCAACATCACGGTTCCGGCTCTGGGAAAGCACGCAGACGCTGGCTGCACTGGGAACGAACCCGAACCTCGAGATCTCCTTTCAGGAGCCCTTGGTCAGGAAATACCGGCACCGGGCCCGGAAAGTAAAAAAAATAATTTAGTGATGGTCTTGCCAATGGAGCAGCAGCCTCCGTTCTCCCCTTGCCGCTCCCTTCAATTCAACCTGAAAAAGGCATTTGGACACGGATACCAGAAATAGGCGCTTCTAAGCGAAATCGGAGAAGGGCCGGATAACGGCGGATAGCTCTTTTATAAAAGGTTCACCCAATAGGTGAATGCCTTGCTTTAGAATTTATCCGCTTTTATTAGACGTTGATCCGCCCCTTCCGTGTCAAATGCTCTTTTTAGGTTCACCGGCTTTTTGATTCATTCTGCAATGATGCGCACTACTCTCTTGTTTCCGGCCCACGAACCCATGCCAATGCATTGATGCGCATTCGCTTCCCGTCAGGCTGGGTCCGTGCCCTCATGTTCGTTTTCCGATTCGCTGCCTAGCTCTTTTTTGAGCGACGCCGTATACTCCTCCCATTCCGTTGGGAGGAGATATTTTTTTTTGCTGTTGCAGTCTTTGCAAGCTGGGACGAGGTTTCCCTGCACGGACTTGCCGCCGCGCACGACCGGTATGAGATGATCCATGGTCAGCTCCGCGGGTTTGAACATCTTGCCGCAATAGTAGCAGATCCCGTTCGACCGTTTTCGCTTCCACCACTGCGAGGCCCGGAGCTCGCGGGCTTTGCTCTTCTCGCGCTTGATATGCTGTTCGTCCGCTGTATAGAAAAAGGAGTCGGTCATAGTAATATAAGACGGCAGGATGCAGATATGATCGGTGCAGATCCTCATTTCAGTCTGGTTTTCGAGCGCTGACTTCTGTTATTCAGCAGCCCATACTACCTTTTTCACCATCCCTTGTCACGTCCAAAAACAGGTTTTTTACG
>JANPMZ010000466.1:0-1576 GCA_031427195.1 Nitrospirota bacterium | reverse complement strand
GAATCTCGATCCATGAACGATCATCGAATTCAACACGCAAGCCGGCATACGGAGGCGAACCGGATGTGTCGCCGGCCGCAACTGGAGGGCTCTCGGCAACCACTGCCGGCGCCGGTTGAACCACGGGGACGATCGAAGGAGCCGAAACACTACCCGAACCAGGCACGGCAGAACCCCCCGACAAGCCGCGCAAAAAGCTTGAGAGCCCTCCATCACCCGGCCAAGTGGCAAGCCAGTACCCTCCCAGCGCCAGCAGCAGGATCGCGACCCCGGCGCGGATAAATCTTGGCGGCACCCGCTCGACGATCGTCGGCTGTTCGGCGCCACCCATGTTGGTCGGTGGGCGCACATCCGTCTCGGTAACCGGCACTGCCGGATCAAGCTGTGTCAAGAGGGGCGCGGCATCGAGCTTCAGAAACCTGGCGTAATTGCGAACCAGACCTCGCACCGATGTGGCGCCAGGCAGGCTGGCGTAATCATCCCGCTCCAGCGCCTCGATCTGGTGCGCACTGAAACGGATCACTTGCACTACATCGGCAATCGACTGGCCGCGCGCCTCCCGCGCCCGGCGCAGCACAGCTCCCGGAGTATTGGACTCGATCGCAACGTCTGCCTCCGCCACCTCGGCTGGAAGCGTGTCGATGGACTCGCTGTCGAGGTTCTCGGTCACTCGCACTTCACTCATACTGCCCCTGAGTCAGCAAACGTTGTTCCGCAGAACCCGGAAAACGCCGGCGCAGTTGCGCGGCGTAGCGGGCCTCCGCCTCACGGTTACCCAGCTTGCGCTCGATGCGCAAAGCCAGCCAGAGCACCTCGGCCGTTGGCTCCATCAATTTCTCGATATCCGTGGTCCACTGCCGTGCTTCAGCGTAGCGCCCCTGCCGGTAAGCGACTGCCGCTAGCCCCAACAGCGCCTGGGTATTGCCCGGCGACAGACGCAATGCCGTCAGCAGGTAATCCTGGGCCGCCTTGTCGTTCTTCATTTGAAACGCACAAATGCCGGCGTTGGTATAGGGCTTGGTCGGCGTGGTGTACAACGGGTTCTTCGCTGCTGCCATGAAATAATTGATCGCAAGTTGTTCGCGCCCGTTCTGACAGAGGAACCACCCGTAGTTATTGCTTATTTCGGGATCCCCCGGGGCCAGGCGCAGCGCCTGTTGAAAGTTCTCTTCGGCCAAACGCGGTTCGTTCAGCATCATATGGGTCAGCCCAAGTAGGTTGTAGGCCGGTGCATAGTTCGAGTCCACCGAAAGTGCAATGCGCGCCTCTTCAAGCGCAACCGCCGAACGCCCATCGAGCAAGTACAGCGATCCGAGTTCGGTATGCACCTTGGCTCGTTGCCGCTGGTCGCTCGCTGCCGGTTGCGCGGAAACGGCCTGCTGGGCTCCCTGCCCGGAGCCGGAGCCGGTCGCCGTGCAGCCTGCCAGCAGCAGGCCTGTCAGAATGGTAACGGTCGTCTTGTTCATGGGTGCAGTTCTACTCCAGCAGAATTATCAGCCGACCGGGCGGCCCGCAGTACGCGCCGCGATTTGTCCTGCACCTTGCCGGCGAGTTGTCCGCAGGCGGCATCGATGTC
>JANPMZ010000465.1:0-3756 GCA_031427195.1 Nitrospirota bacterium | reverse complement strand
GGCTCCTGAACTTAACGAGGTGTAAAAAATGCAGATCAAGGCACAGGAAATCAGTGAGATCATAAAAAAGAAGATATCCGACTTCGAGAAAACCGTTGAGGTCGCCGAGGTCGGCACCGTGATCACCGTCGGTGACGGTATTGCCAAGATCTTCGGGCTCGATAACGTCATGTCCGGCGAACTCCTGGAATTCCCGGGCGGCGTCATGGGCATGGCGCTCAACCTCGAAGAAGAAAACGTGGGCGCGGTGCTCATGGGCGACGATTCCCGGATCCGCGAAGGCGACATCGTAAAGCGGACCAAGAGGATCGCCGAGGTCCCTGTAGGCGACGCCATCATCGGTCGCGTGGTGGACGGCATCGGCCAGCCCATCGACGGCAAGGGTCCCATCGCTTCCAAAGAATTCCGCCATATCGAAGTGATCGCGCCGGGCATTGTCAAGCGCCAGTCGGTGCGTGAGTCGCTCCAGACCGGCATCAAGGCCATTGACGCCATGGTCCCCATCGGCCGCGGCCAGCGCGAGCTCATCATCGGCGACCGGCAGACCGGCAAGACCGCCGTTGCCATCGACACCATCATCAATCAGAAGGGCCAGAACGTCACGTGTATCTACGTGGCCATCGGCCAAAAGCGCTCTACGGTCGCGCAGGTGGTAAAGACCCTCACCGAGCACGGCGCCATGGACTACACCATCATCGTGGCGGCCACGGCTTCGGACCCGGCGCCCCTCCAGTTCATCGCTCCCTACACCGGCTGTACCATTGGTGAGTATTTCCGCGACAAGGGCCAGCACGCCCTTATCGTATATGACGATCTTTCAAAACAGGCCACGGCCTATCGCCAGCTCTCGCTGCTCCTCCGCAGGCCTCCGGGCCGCGAGGCGTACCCCGGCGACGTGTTCTATCTCCATTCCCGTCTCCTTGAGCGCGCGGCGAAATTGTCCGACAAACTTGGCGGCGGTTCGCTCACGGCGCTCCCGATCATCGAGACCCAGGCCGGCGACGTGTCGGCCTACATCCCGACGAACGTGATCTCCATCACCGACGGACAGATCTTCCTGGAATCCGATCTCTTCTATTCCGGCGTACGTCCGGCCATCAACGTGGGTATCTCCGTGTCGCGCGTGGGCGGCAGCGCCCAGATCAAGGCCATGAAGCAGGTGGCGGGTACGCTCCGTCTCGATTTGGCGCAGTACCGCGAGCTCGCGGCCTTCTCCCAGTTCGGCAGCGATTTGGACAAGGCGACCCTGGCGCAGTTGAACCGCGGTCAGCGCATGGTCGAGCTCCTCAAACAGGACCAGTACTCGCCGCTCCCGGTGGAGCAGCAGATCTTCGTGCTCTTCGCGGGGACCAACGGATATGCGGATGAAGTTCCCGTGAACGCGGTGAGGAAGTTCGAGGCGGAATTGCTGCGGTTCGTGACCAGCAAGTACCAGCCGCTGCTCGATGACATCAAGAGCAAAAAGCAGCTCGATGACGACATCAAGGCGCGCATCAAGAGCGCCATCGAGGAGTTTAAAAAGACGTTTACGGCATAACTCAGTTTATAGTCTCAAGTTTGCAGTTTCAAGTGCACTGCTGAGACTTGAGACTCGAAACATGAGACCTGAGACTCGAAACCTAAAGTAGGTATACATGCCCAGCTTAAGAGACATTAAAAGAAAAATAACGAGCGTCAAGAAGACCCAGCAGATCACCAAGGCCATGAAGATGGTTGCGGCTGCCAAGCTTCGCCGCGCCCAGGACCGCGTGATCGCGGCGCGTCCGTACTCACGCAAGATGCTTGCCGTGATCGCGAACCTTGCCGGCCGGGTGGAGCGGGCGCAGCATCCGCTCCTGGCGAAACGCGAAGCCAGGCAGGTTAAGCTGCTCGTGCTCACCTCGGACCGCGGGCTCTGCGGCGCGTACAATACCAGTGTCCTGCGCAGGGCAGTTGAGGCGGTCAAACAGTTCAAGGCCGAGGGCAAGGAAGTAAAGGTGAACGTCATCGGCCGGAAAGGCCGCGACTTTTTCCGCAAACGCTCCGGGTATGTCCTGGGCAAGGTGTGGGCGGAACTCGGCATGATCGACTATGCGAAGGCCGCCGATGTGGGCAAGAACATTGTTGAACGCTTTGCAGCAGGCGATGCCGACGAGGTCTATCTTCTGTACAACGAGTTTAAAAGCGTCATGCAGCAGACGGTTACGCTTGAGAAGCTCCTGCCCGTGGAACCGCCCACCGAGGCGGATCCGTTCATGGCTGCTGTCGATTATCTCTACGAGCCTTCGGCTGATGCGATCCTCAGCTCGATCCTGCCGAAGCACGTCGAAGTGCAGGTTTATCGTGCGATGCTGGAGAGCCAGGCGAGCGAGATGGGTTCGCGGATGACCGCCATGGGCTCTGCCACGAAAAATGCCAAGGATATGATCGAACGGCTTACGCTCAAGTTCAACAAACAGCGCCAGGCCGCGATCACCAAGGAAATCTCCGAGATCGTCGGGGGAGCGGAAGCACAGAAGTAATATTTATAATTCAACATTCAAAATTCAATGTTTTGAATCTTGTCTTCCATTTTGAATTTGTGTAAATTAGGGGGTTATCAATGAGCACAGGAAAAATAGTACAGGTGATGGGTGCGGTGGTGGACTGCGAGTTCCCCGTCGGCAACCTGCCCCATTTGATGAATGCGCTTCGGATCGACCAGGCGGAAGATAAAAACTTCGGAACTCCCGAGATTCATCTGACGCTCGAGGTTGCGCTGCATCTTGGCGAGAACCGGGTGCGGACGGTGGCCATGTCTTCCACCGATGGTCTCATGCGCGGCATGAAGGTCAATGACACGGGCAAGCCCATTTGCATGCCTGTTGGCAAGGAAGTGCTCGGTCGCATCATGAACGTTATCGGCGAGCCGGTCGATGAACTGGGGCCGATCACGACCAAGGATACGCTGCCTATTCACCGGTCCGCTCCGATGCTCGAAGAACTGGACCCCTCGACAGTGCTTTTCGAAACCGGCATCAAGGTCATCGACCTTTTGGCGCCCTACACCAAGGGCGGCAAAACCGGTCTCTTCGGCGGCGCGGGCGTGGGCAAGACCGTGCTCATCATGGAACTCATCAACAACGTGGCTAAACAGCATGGCGGCTACTCCGTGTTCGCTGGCGTGGGTGAGCGTACCCGTGAAGGGAATGACCTCTGGGCGGAAATGAAAGAGTCGGGCGTTATCAACAGAACAGCGCTGGTGTACGGCCAGATGAACGAGCCGCCGGGAGCCAGGCTCCGCGTCGGTCTTTCAGCCCTGACCATTGCCGAGTATTTCCGCGATACCATGGGACAGGACGTGCTCCTGTTCGTTGACAACATATTCCGTTTCACTCAGGCAGGCTCCGAAGTGTCGGCGCTCCTCGGCCGTATGCCGTCGGCCGTGGGATACCAGCCCACGCTCGGTACGGAAATGGGAGCTTTGCAGGAGCGCATCACCTCCACGAAAAAAGGATCGATCACTTCAGTGCAGGCCATCTACGTGCCTGCCGACGATCTGACCGATCCGGCGCCGGCAACAGCTTTTGCGCATCTTGACGCCACCACCGTGCTTTCGCGCCAGATCTCGGAGCTCGGCATTTACCCGGCCGTGGACCCACTCGATTCCACGTCCCGGATCATGGATCCCCACGTGGTGGGAGCCGAACATTACGCTGTTGCGCAAAGAGTGCAGCTCGTTCTGCAGCGTTATAAGGAACTCCAGGACATCATTGCGATCCTTGGTATGGATGAACT
>JANPMZ010000464.1:0-1565 GCA_031427195.1 Nitrospirota bacterium | reverse complement strand
GTTGCTGGTGACCGCGGACAAGGCCCTGCTGCGTTTGGCGCGGCGCGAGCGGTTGCGCGGCCTGTTCCGCATCCTCACCCCGGACGCGGCGCTCACGGAAACCTGAAGCGCTCCACGGCATGCAAAAAGTCGGCGCTGGCGGAACGGCGAATGCCGAAGCGGCAGCCGCAGCCCGGCGCTCAGATCAGGATGTAGCGGTGCTGCCGTGTTTCGTTCTGGACCGCCGCGACACCTTCGCCGGTCGGAAAACGGACGATGCAAACCACCCAGTGGCGACGATCGCAGACCAGCAATTGCGGCAACAGGTCGATCTGGTGAACCGCGTCCTGGATGCCGGCGGCGGCCTTCTCGCCGGCGCGCACCTGGAAATGCTCGGACGGACGCTGCAGCCAGGCGATCAAGCCTTGCAGCAAGTTGTCGGGCTGCAATTCGTCATCAGCCAGAACGGGCTTCCCCTTTTCGCCGTCCGCAACCGGGAAATCCTTGCGGTTCTCGATGTTCCAGGCCTCGCGGGGCAAACTGCCGGGCTTGCGCAACTTCTGGATGTGCTCGCCATAAGCGGTGACCACGCGCAACAAAGCCGCGGTGCGCAATCCCTGGCGCGCAGCCGGTTCGTTCGCGGCGAGCGTGCGCAAGGTGTGGTCATGAAAACCCAGGTCAGCGCCGGCTTGCCCGGAATCCGGCTTGCGGCGGGCGCCAAGCAGAGCGAAGACCTCTTTCTGGTCGGCGCCGGCGAGGAAAGCCAGAGGCTGCTTGACATCCCGACTGCGACCGATCCCGTGGGCGATTTCCTGTCGCGTGGGAAACAGCGCATGGACCAGCGGATGATGGGTGTACTGCGCGGCGGCAATGTCGAAGGGGCCGGGAATTGCCGCGATCTGGGCGTCGAAGTACTCGACCGCGGCATTGATCGCCGGCGCCAGGCGAGCCCAACGGTCCGCCGAGCCGACCACCTCGAAGCCGAGCACGGTCACCATCTGGCGGATCACCGCATGCGTGTCCGGCAGGACACATGTCACCGCCGGCGCCTGTTTCAGGAGACTGTTGAAAAACCCCATGTTTCTTTTCCTGGACTTGTTTTCCCGCTGTTACGGGGTCTTGTTGTGAGACTTGATGAACTGGAACACTTCCAGTTCGAAGGCGGCGCGTGCGACGGGATTTTCGATCTCCCGGCTCAAGGCCTTCACCAGTTGCGTCGCCATCGGTGTTGAACGAAGGGCGCGGTCGACCAGGGCGCCGGCAAAGGGGCCGATGTCGGTTGCCAGCCTGCGTTTGACGAATGCCACAAAGGCGGGGTCGTTGCCCGGCAAATTGAAGCCGACGCCTTCCTGCGCGGCCCCCGCCGCACCGGACACGACATGGCTGAGGCCTTCGGCGCCCGCCGCATCGCTCATCGCCTCGAAGCGGAACGCAAGATCCGCCAGCTTCGCCGCCTGTGCCGCAAAATCGCGGGTCGCCATCAGGCTGCCGTTGCCCGGCGCCCGGCGCAAGGCGCTCTGCGTGGAGCGGATCGCGGAACCGGCGAAACTCACCTGTCCGTCCGCGACGGTGCGGAAGACCACGCC
>JANPMZ010000463.1:0-2800 GCA_031427195.1 Nitrospirota bacterium | reverse complement strand
GTACTTCACGTACGACGACCTCTATCAGCTCAATACCGGCAACGGCGAGCACCAGCCCGCGCCGGGCAAGCGGACCAGCTACGCCAACAGCTTCAACTATGATATAATCGGGAACATCAGCCGGAAGGTGCAGACACACCTTGTCATCGGCACGACTAGCTCCCAGGAGCCCAGAGACACCAACTACATCCTTGATTATAAGTACACCGGGGCGCAGCCCCATGCCGTCACCGATGCAGGCGACAAGCTTTACACCTACGACAAAAACGGCAACATGGAGCGCTGGACCAGCAAGACCACCAATGCAACCAGGGTCATCACCTGGAATGAAGAGAACCGCGTAAAATCCATCGCCGACAGTGGAAGTGCCACGGAGTTCCTCTATGACGACGCAGGCGAGCGCGCGGTCAAGGGCGGCGGCGGGAACGAGAGTGTTTATCTCAACCGCTTCTACAGCCTGAAGAACGGCGATCTCGGCAGCAAGCATATATTTGCTGGAGAGACGCGTGTCTGTACGAAGATAGAGAAAGACGGCGGAAGCATCCAGAGCGGAGTGCCGGGCAGCGGTGCATTCCTGGTAAGTCAGGGAATCTATAATGCTCTTAGGCACGGCAACGGACAGAAGAGGGGCATAAACCGGAGACTGCCGGGCGCAACGACAGGTGGAACCACAACAGGCACCAATCCGCCCTTGGAGAAGTTTGAGTTCTTCTACCACGGCGATCATTTGGGATCGAGCAGTTTCATCACCGATGACGCAGGAGCGGTGTATCAGCACCTGGAGTACTTCCCGTATGGGGAAACTTGGGTCGAAGACGGCGGGTCCGGCCAGATGCCGATGTACCGGTTCACGGGCAAGGAGCTTGATCCGGAGACGGGGCTGTACTATTATGGGGCGAGGTATTATGAGCCGGTCTTGAGTAGGTGGATAAGTGCGGACCCGATACTTTTGAAATACCTACCCACAAGAACTAAGAAAGAAGATAAAGATTTACCTGGATTGGGTGGGATATTTAATCCTCTTAATCTAGCTTCACATAGCTATTCTCATCAGAATCCTATTAAATATTTTGATCCAGATGGTAATGCGGTATTTATTGGTGGACATATTGCTGCAGATCCTATTGGCAAAATTACATCGCCAAAATCCGTTCATCTTACAATTATACTAGTACCCGATAGGCCCAGCGATTTTGTTAATAAAACTGGCTGGGCTGTTTTGCCAGCAAGCGGACGTCAATTTGCTACCCTTGGTGGCCAACTTGGCGGTAAAGCAGGTATACTAGCCGGACCTTTAGGGAATTTACAAAGTGCTTCTAATTATCCAGGTGACCATCCATTAAAAACGACATTTTTGCAACGTGTTGAGACACCAGCAGGTAAGACAGACACCGGGTTTATTAATGATCTTATCAATGCCTCTAGCTCGTATAAGAATGATCTAAACTATGATTTATTTCCTGAATCGTACAGTGGCTACAATAGCAATTCTTATGTATCTGGTGTGCTAAAAACTGCGGGTGCAGAACCACCAACGTTGAATACGGGAGGAGCATTTATGACTCCCGGCTATTCTAAGCCAATTCCTCTTTCTACCGGTAATATAGGTGAAAACCCAGGGACAATTTCCACTTTATATTCATCAGGTACAACAGGTAGTAATTTTAAGTCAGTGCCATAGGAACAATATCTGTCGCCAAATGCTTATTTAGCGTGAATGGGGAGATATTTATGATTCTGCATTTTAAAAATATTTCGCTTTGCATTATCACAGCACTTTTTGGCTTGTTGCTATATCTAATAACTGCAAGCAGCTTGGGATGGATACAACCTATTTGGTGGGGTGGAGAAGCTTTCGTTTTTCCTGTCTTTTTCGGAGGGATATCAGTATTTATTAGTGCGATATTTTATTACGCAATAACAGTTTTATTTAATTTAGTAAAGTTAAAATACAAATCTATCGAGCGTATGATAGTAACACCTGCAATACTTTTAGGCTTTTTGTTTTTTCCTTGCTTTGAATTATTTATATTTGTTAAAAACGTGATTCCAGGTTGGTCCCATCTTAATCCCTTGTCGTCGCTCTTTATTGGTCTAATAATTACGAGTATGCTCAGTATCACTATTACTATTACGATAGTGATACTGGCTGCACTATTTAAGAAAGATTAATAATGTTCGGTTCCTTATGGCAACCACATGCACCTCCTTTTCAAGAGCGGCCAGGCAGGCATCTCCACCCTCATGCGTAAACTCCTCACTTGGTACGCTCTCAAATTGAGCAATCCCCGGATAGGCAAAGGCATCAAGATCAGTTATAAAGACGCACATGAAAAAATCCTGGCAGTGCAGGAATATAAGTCCGGAAACTACCTCACGACCCAGTACACCTACAATATTCTTGGTGAAATAACAACGGTAACGGATGCAAAGAACCATACAACAACCATAGACTACGATCTGCTCGGCCGGAGACTGTCCATCGACAACCTCGACACGGGCCTCACGAAATACACCTACGACGCCAACGGCAATATCACCACCAAAGAGACAGCGGAGCTTCGCACAGGTGCCAAGCTGATCAAGTACCAGTACGACTACAACCGGCTGACGAAGATAGACTACCCCGTGAGTGCGGACGTAGTTTACGAATACGGCACCCCGTCGGAAGGCGGAGACCAGAACGGCAACCTTGCCGGCAGGATCAAGCAGGTGACCGACGAATCCGGCGCCGAACAGCGGTGGTACGGCAGGCTCGGCGAGACCGTCAAAGAACTCAAACAGATCAACGCCAGCAACA
>JANPMZ010000462.1:0-4045 GCA_031427195.1 Nitrospirota bacterium | reverse complement strand
ATTTTACAACAAAACCCGACTTTTAACCATAGACATATCAGATCTCCGTGATGATCGGCAGGATCATGGGCCGCCGTTCCATGCGCTTGTTGATGAACTTCTTGAGCACGCTCCGCACCTTGGCGGAAACGAGCGCCCAGTCGCCCTTGGCCTCGGGGATCATGGTACGGAGCGTGTCCGTCACCAGGGCCTTCACCTCGGCCAGCAGCTCCTGCGAGGCGTCCTCGAACACGAATCCGCGCGATATGATGTCCGGGCCCGATATGACGGCGCCTGTGTGTTTTTCGATGGCGAGGATCACGATCACCACGCCGTCGTGGGCGAGCCGCATCCGGTCGCGGAGCACCACGGACTCGACGCCGCCGGCGACTTTGCCATCGATCAGCACACGGCCGGACTGGACCCGGCCTGCCCTGTTCGCGGTGGTTGGCGTGAACTCCATCACCTCGCCGTCGTCCAGGATAAAGACATGCTCTTCAGGAATGCCCACCTTTTTCGCGAGCTGGGAATGATACACCAAATGGCGGTACTCGCCGTGGACCGGGATGAAGTAGCGCGGCTTGACGAGATTCAGCATCAGCTTCAGTTCTTCCTTGGAAGCATGGCCTGAAACATGGACCTCCGAGACCTTTTCGTAGAAAACCTCGGCCCCGCGTTTGAACAGATGGTTGATGATGCCCGTGATGGCGCGCTCATTGCCCGGGATCATCTTGGACGAAAGGACGATCGTGTCGCCCTTCCTGATCTGGAAATGCTTGTGATCGTTGGCCGCCATGCGGGAAAGCGCGCTCATGGGCTCGCCCTGGCTGCCGGTAGTGATCAGCACGACCTGGTCGTCAGGCAGATTCTTGAGCGCTTCGATCTTGAGCCAGGTCTCGGGCGGCATCCGAAGATAGCCGAGGTCGAGGGCGATCTGGGCGTTGGAGATCATGCTCCGGCCGTTCAGGATTACCTTCCGGCCGTACATGACGGCTACATCCACGATCTGCTGCACCCGGTGGATGTTCGAAGCAAAGGTGGCCACCACGATCCTGCCATGTGCCCGGTGAAAAATGTCCTCCAGCCCGCGCCGCACTTCCTTTTCCGAGAAGGTGTAGCCGCCCTGCCCGGCGTTCGTGCTGTCCGACAGGAACACCAGCGTTCCCTTGTCGCCGTACTCGGCAAAGGTGCGGAGATCCATGATTTCGTTGTCCACCGGCGTGGGGTCGATCTTGAAATCGCCCGTGTGGACCACGCGCCCCACCGGCGTCGTGATGCCCAGGCCGCAGCCGTCCACGATGCTGTGGGTCACGCGGATGAATTCCACCGAGAAGCAGCCAAGCTCTACCACGTCCCGGGGCTTGACCGTGATGAGCTTCGCTTCGGCATCGAGCCCGTGCTCCCGGAGCTTGTCGTTGATGAAGCCCAGCGTCAGGCGGGTGCCGTACACCGGAACATTGATCTCGCGCAGAAGGAACGGTAAAGCGCCGATATGGTCCTCATGGGCATGGGTGATCAGAACGGCGCGGACCTTTGCCCTGTTCTCAAGAAGGTAGGTGAAATCGGGGATCACAATATCCACGCCCAGCATCTCGGCATTGGGAAACATGAGGCCCGCATCGATCACGATGATATCATCGCCGTATTCGAGCACGGTCATGTTCAGGCCGATCTCGCCCACCCCGCCCAGGGGAATGATCGAGAGAGCGGGACCGGAAGACGCTACAAGAACAGTGGAAGAGGGATCATCAGGGATATCATGCACCGGCGCGTGTCTCCTTGCCTGGGGAAAGTGATTGCAGTATTGCATTCTCAGAATGAGGGTACCGCATTTTGAGACGCTTTTCAAGCGTCATTTTGATGAAGGTAAATTAGGATGAGCAATAAATAATGATGGTCTCGTAAGAAGTCCCCCTCTGCCGTTATTGCGAGGAGCGGAGCGACGCGGCAATATCGATTTATCAGTCAGATACGAACTGCGAGATTGCTTCGCTTCGCTCGCAAAGACGGCTTTTCGGACTTTTTACGAGTTCATCAATCTTGACCTTCATGCGGTTGCCTCTGCGATCTTTTCCAAAGTCTTGAGAGTAATGCCCTCATATTCGCCGCTCTCGATCCGCGATATTGCCTGCTGGCCGGCATCCATGAGCTTCGCCAGTTGCTGTTACGGCAAACTTTTTTTCTCGCGCTGCGTGGCAATTTTTGTAGCCAGCTTAAGTATTTTCTGCTTTTCCTCATACTGCGCCCTGAACTTAGGGTCCTTGAGGTCCTCGCGTAATCTCGTCCGGATTGCTTTCGTTTTTATTTTCACTTTCGCTTTCTTCATGCGCCACCTCCTGCTGAGATATGTTTGTTTCCCGCTCTGCCCTCAGGCGTCTCTAAAGCCATCTCCTGACTCGTTTGCAGTACACTTGGAATTCACTGCCGAACAGTGACGCGAGAGCTCTTTCTTCCGGCAAGATCTGGAACCGGTTAAGATAGGCTGCGAAAAACGGGAGCACCACAAGGGCTGCAAGGTTTGATAAATAAACCGCCCACCCGGCGAGAAGGAACAGGAGCGATAAATACATGGGATTGCGGGATATCGCGTAAATACCTGTCGTCACCAGAGATGCAGCCTTGCCGGGATCAGTGGGATCCAAGGTGGTCCTGGCGCGGAGAAAGGACAGTATGCCTGCTCCGGCGAAAACACCGCCCACGGCAGCGGCTCCCGCTGCGATCGGCTTCTTTGCGGGCAGGACAACACCGGCCAAGGGCACAGCCGTTGCCAGCAACCACATAATGGCGACGAAAACGAAAAAGACGGCAACCGGTGGAATTTTCAGTTCGAGATAGTTATATTTAGCCATAATAATCTATTAGAGTGGCACAAAGCCCTGGTGACCCGCAATGTCACTGGGGCGTTTTTATTTCTTCTTATAGTAATCCTTTATCCTCTTCCGGTCCTCGCTCTCTTGTCACCCTTATAATAAATCTCAACGAACTCTACCCAGTTCTCTTCTTCATAGTACCTGAATCCTGCACGGTGCTGAAAGAAAAAAGATAAAATCATACGAGTTGTACTGATATAATGCGGTTATTTCTCGGACAACCAATTATGTCAGGAGGTAACCCATATGGTTAAACGACGAAAGAAGCATAGCGTGAAACAGGGCATGAATCAAGGTCAAAATGAAGGCCCTTCGGAACCTGCTAAAATCAGCCCAAATACGCGCTACGAGCATCGTAGCATGAAGCACCATGGAAGGCATCGTGCCCCAGGTTGACTATGAAGGGACAGTAGATAGTCGCAAACTACGCTGATTCGGGTTTGAACTCCAAACAGTAAGGAGGAACTTCATCATGTCAGAAAACTTTAATCCTCATTTGCAAGCCGCGGTCCTCGAAGTCGTCGAGAACCAACTCGCGGGCAATAACCCGCCGGAAACGAAAAAACTTATGAGCGTCTGATCCAGGAGGGGCACTCTGAAAAAGGTGCGAAGAAACTCATCGGCTGCGTGATCGCGGCGGAAATGTTCTACGTCATGAAGGAGGAGACGCCATTCGATCATGCGCGGTTCGTTGAAGCACTGAATCTGCTGCCAGAAATCCCCGAGTAGGTATGGGGCTTCGGGGACTTCGTTCTCAGAGTTTATTGCGGTGAACACCAAAGATATTCTCGCCAATCCCGACAGCCCCGTTTTCTGTGTGAATATTTGATTCGTTCCTTATTGACGTCTCCGGGATTAATAAATACCTTTGAATGTTAATTAGTTGTAATTAAATTTTAAAGACGATATTATTAAGACCAAAGTTTTGATCTTAGTGTGCTGGGAAGCTTTGTGCGGGAGTATAATTTGGATTTTAATCTGAAAAACCTTATCGCAAACGCACTCTCCGAAGACCTCGGAAACGGCGACATCACTTCCGAGGCCACGGTCCCGGCCGAATCCACGTCCGAAGCCGTGATCCTGGCCAAGCAGCATATCGTGCTTGCCGGGATCGACGTGGCCAGGGAAGTGTTTCACTTTCTTGACCCGGGCATTCACTTTGCACCGTTCGCAAAGGACGGCGAGGTCATTCACGC
>JANPMZ010000461.1:0-5263 GCA_031427195.1 Nitrospirota bacterium | reverse complement strand
GCAACTGTTTTTTTCGGCCAAAATGACGCTTAAAACCTTGTTATACCAGGCAGGTATTTCGTGTTTTGTCTCTTCTATAATTCCGCAAGCTGAATGCGTTTCCCTTCGGCTTTTCTCCGGATCACCGTGTCTGCGGCAGAGCATGATTTTTTTCGAGTGCATCAAAAATAGTATCGCGCCCGCAGCTCCGCGCGATAGTCATTCTGCTTCTCGCCGAATTCGGTCAGCCGGGCTCCTGCCAGAACCACGGTATTGAGACGAAACTCAAGGTTCGTGATCCCCGTGTACGAGATTTCCGGTGAGAGCGAATAACTCCGGTCCTCGCCGTTGACGATTAAGGTCAGCGCCGGCGTCCAGTAGAGCAGATCAAAGGGCTCCTTCTGGCTCACGCGCAGGTACAGGTACTCTCGCCCGGCGTTCGGCCTGCCATAGTTCTTCTCGGTCACTGCCGCCGCCTTCTGGAGGAGCGCGTCGCTTCCCGTTGAAAGATAGGAATCGTACGCGCTATGCACGAAGATGAAATAATCCCGCGTCTCCTGCCCGGTGAAGCCGGTCCCGTTCCGGAAGTATTCGAGGATATACGTCGTGTCCTTTTCCGTGAGATACCGGAGCCCGAGGAGCCGGCTCGTGGCGTCATAGACGGTCTGATGCGCGGTCCCGTCGACATCGATGAAACTCCGCGTGAAATCGTTGATCCGGGCGAATTCTCCGTGGACTTCGAGGTTCGTCGTTATGTTCCGGGAGAAATCCATCCCCACGCGCGACGATCTGCCGGCGCCCGTAAGAAACAGGAAGTCAAGGTCCGTGTCGTAGAGCAGAAGATAGACCTTTCCGGCCGCATTCAGGTGGGTCGTTTCCCCGAAGTCGTCATTCACGCGCCCGGAAACGGGAATGATGACGGGTGTGACGGAAAGCGTCTTGAGCGGCCCTTCGAAGCTCCTGATGTAATCGGCAGAGACCACGACGAACCCTTCGAGATTCAGGTCGGGATCATCGGGGTTCTTCGGACGGTCCACGAAGGCAACAGGGTTCCAGGCATAGCCCTTGCCCCACTTGAGCGCCCTCTTGCCGACGTCGATCAGGAGCGACGGCCCGGGTTTGACAGACAGGAAGGCTTCGTACGCCATCGTCGCGGAGGTCGCGCCGAGATAGGAATCCTGATAGCCGGTGTTCGTCCTGACGAAGAACTTTGTCATGCCTTTTTCAATAGCCCCTTCGAGCTGAAGGACGGCGTTATACTCCGACAAAGTATCGCCTTCGTCCCGTTTATTAAACCGCATCTTGTACAGGGCAGCTTCCTCATCCAGCCCATACAGCACTGGCCTGAGCTCCGCGTGCCCGCCGACATGGTGCGGCTTTTTCTCGACCTCCGAGAGGTCAAAGGAGTATTCTTCCGCGTAAAGGGCGCCTGAAAACAGGACCGTCACAATAGCACCAAGCGGTATTGTGAGTGAGCTGATAAATTTCATGGATGACCTGATTTTTCATTCAACATACGCTTCGCCTTCATCCTACCGCAACGACTCGAAGTTCGGCATGAAGGTCAGGGTGAATACTTCGTCCTTGAAGTCCCCTGCCTTGATCTTCGCCATTATCATGATCGATTTGTAGTTTTTGTAGAGCGGGCTGTCGGTCTCGATGACCGCGGGCCGGAGGATGCCGTTGCCGAAATCCTTCACATCCTTGAAATAGAGCGTCTTGATCAACATGCCGGCCTCAGTCAGACATTCGATCTTTGTCGGAAGCTTTCGCTCCTTCTCGGCCCGAAGCCGGATGCGGTCATAGGCCACGGTCTTCGTCTTTGCCTTGAGATGGAGGAGGTATTCGTCTCCCTGCTCCTCGACCTTCTCTACAAGGTACTCCGTAGCGTAATCAAGTTGCAGGATGTCGGCGTTGTTGAAAATCCCGCCAACCACGGACTGAAGACTCGTGATCCGGATCGGCTTGCCCACGTTCGGGATGTAAAGCCACATGTTGTCCCCCAGCCGCAGAGTGCTTCTGCCCTTTTCGCTGGCAGGCGCGATAAAGACCGACGCGACTTTGTCCACGCCCTTCTTGACGGTGAACAGAGTGAATTCCTTTTTCCTGCCGTCGGGTTCGATATTGATGAGCTTCCGGTAGGACTCGTAGGACGCGGGATTCAGGTTGCGGTCAATCTGTTTCAAAAGTTCCGTGCCGTCGACGGCGTAGGCGGGAACCGTAAACAGCGTCGTTATGACGACGATCAGTATTCTCAACATGGCATTTCTCCTATACATGTCTTAACGCCTCGATGGGCTCCATCCGTGACGCCTTGAACGCCGGCTGGAGGCTGGCGATCACCGAAACGATTATTACCGTCAGCGATATAATGAAAAGATCGGCCGGCTTTATCGTTGACTGCAGGACCAGGCCCTGCTGCTGTCCAAAGTTGAAGGTAATCCTGGACATGTTGATGATGGAGACTATTGCTATCCCGGCAACATTGCCGATGACCGCGCCCACGATACCGAGACAGAAGCCCTCGATCACAAACATGCTGAGGATCTTCCCCGGCTGCGTCCCGATCGCCGCGATCGTGCCGATCTCCCGTATCCGCTCGTAGACGGCCATGATCATCACGTTCATGATGCTGATCAGGACAATGGCGATGAGCATGAGCTTGACAAAGAACGTCATGACGTCGATCATTCGCGCGATGTTGTAGAACGGCGAGAGCTGCTCCCAGGTATGGACCTCGAAGATCGGCTTGCCCTCTTTGTTAAACTCCTGCGCGAGCCGCGCCTCCAGCGCCGTTGTGAAACCGTGAAGCCCATCAAACTTTTTCAGCCGGATTGCGAATTCGCTCACCTCCGGCTCTTCCATTCGCAGTACCTCCACGGCATCGGTGAAATGGATGTAGCCGTCCCGGCCACCGGGGCCCGTCACGCTCTGGAGGATGCCGCCGACCTTGAACTGCTTGCCGTTCACGGAGCCGTCCTTGTTCGTGGCGACGATAACCACCACATCCCCGACTTTCACCTTCATGCCTTTTGCAAGGAGCTCTGGAATAAGTATCTCGCCCCGCTTGATTTCTTTTTCACCGTCTACGATCCGCGACAAAAGCAGCGGCGTAGTGGCGAACTCCTTCTCGGGGATGACGCCGTTCAGCCTGACATTGGTGGTCTCCGCGAAGTTGCTAAACATGCCGCCGAATTTTATTCTTGGCGAGTATGCCACTATTTCCGGCTGTGTATAAAGAATTTTTTCAAGCCGATCGACAGCGCCTGCCTTGAGATTCAGGTTCAATGGCAAGTTGTCGATAGAGGCCACATAACCTTTTCGGTGGACCTGCAAATGCCCAAGCATGGAATCGGTGATCTGGCAGATCATCATGTTCTTGAAAGAGCCTGACACAGACATGAACACGAGGACAAAGATCACGCCGATGGTGATGAGCAAGGCGGTGAGCAAGGTCCTTCTTTTGTACCGCAAGAGGTTTCGTACGGCTATTTTGAAGAGATTACCCATTGTTCTTCCCTTCCTTTACCTGTCTTCCCTTCAGTTCGCCGTCCTCAAGGGAGTAAATGATCTCGGCCTCCTCCACGATCTTCTGGTCGTGAGTCGAGAAGATGAAGGTCGTCCTGAACTCGTCCCGCATCTTTTTCATCAAATCGATGATCATGTAGGCCGTTTTATGGTCCAGGTTGGCCGTGGGCTCGTCGGCAAGCACGAGCTTCGGATTCGTGACCAGCGCCCGGGCCACGGCCACCCGCTGCTTCTGGCCCCCTGAGATCTGGCCCGGATATTTGTCCTTCTGCTCGTTCATACCGACCGCAGCTAAAAGGGCCGCAACCCTCTTTTTCCGTTCCTCCATCGGCGTGTTTTGGACCATCAGGAGCGGGTACTCGATGTTCTCATACACCGTGAGCACCGGGATGAGGTTGAAGTCCTGAAAGATGAAGCCGATGTTGTTCCCCCGGAACGCCGCGCTCTGCTTACGATCAAGGGCCGCTGTGTCCGTGTCTGCGACAATGAGCTTGCCGCCTGTGGGCTTGTCGAGGCACCCGATCAGGTTCAGAAGCGTGGTCTTGCCGCTCCCCGACGGCCCGACGAAGGAGACAAAGGATGCGGGCTCGATCTCGAAGCTGACCTCCTTGAGCGCCGCGATGCTCATCTCGCCCGCCTGATAATCTTTCCGGATGTTCTGCGCTTGTATCAATCCCATATCTTACTCCTTTCCAGGAAGCCCTGCGGCTGAGGCCTTGCAGGACACATAGTTTACATCAGATATTTGTTATCGCGAAATAGGTCCCCACACTGACGATACTCTCCGTCAGCCCCACAGATAGACCGGCGACAAAGATCAAAGCACAGTGCCCCACAGCATAGACAAAGAGCAGCGACCCGCCGTACAGCATATATCCCTGCGTGGAAACATAAGCGAGGATCACGGCCAGTACGGGAGTTGCGCAGGGTGATGAAACCGTGCCGGTCAGAAGCCCGAGCAGGAACGCGCCCCAGAGGCCACGGGACTTGACCTGGTGCGTTTCCTGGAACGGCAGAGGAATCGATATGAGCCCCATAAGCTGGAGTCCCAACGAAGACGGCGAGGAACGTCGTCCCCTGCAGGTTCTGAATGACGTGCTGCATGTTGTTGAACAAGGAATCCATGGCTCTACCTGGCTTCTTTCAGCCTGTCCGCGAAATACGCCGGAAGACCGCTTGCGACTATTGCGTCAGCCGTCTTTTGAACATCATAAGGGACCCGAAGAAACTCAACATCCACTTTGTCAGTTGTTATGGTGAGCAGGGTCACGCCCGCCCGGGGATCGCCGTCTTTCGGCTTGCCCACGCTTCCGGCATTGACGAAGACCTTGCCGCCAAAATCTTTCCAATACGGTTTGTGCGTATGTCCGTAGATCATCACCTCGGCGCCGGTCTTCGCCGCCATTTCCCGAAAGAACTTTTCCGGGCGGTCCTCAAACCAGTACAGGTTGTTCTTCGAGGGCGTGGCATGAAATAGCAGAACCTTTTTCCCCTCAGCAACGAACGATAAAGAGAACGGAAGCTTTTTCAGGTACTCTTTCGTTTCCGGGGATGCATGCTTCTTCGTCCATTCAAAAGACTTGTTCGCCATCTCCTCCTGGATCGGATCTTCGTATTTGCACCCGCAGTGTTCCCGGTCATTCGCCACGGTCTCGTCATAATTCCCCTGAACGCCCTCAATGGCATGCTCACTCAGGAAAGCTACGACCTCGTTCACAAATGGGGAATAGCCGCCGAGATCGCCGAGATGATACAC
>JANPMZ010000460.1:0-2242 GCA_031427195.1 Nitrospirota bacterium | reverse complement strand
GAAGGTCTCTCTGCATGTGGAACTTTCCCAGGAAAGCCAGGATTTTCCTGCCGAGGCATGGGTCCTGTTCTCGCACAATGCGAACGAGTTCCTGAGCGTGGCGGGCATGCAGGCGCTTGCGGAGCTCTTCAAAGAGCGGATACTGGGCCTGATCAGAATTTATTAATTGCGGATTGCGGAATGCGGATTGCGGAATTGAACGCAAAGGACTGCCTTGTTCTCGCGCTGGATGTCGACAGCGATACAGAAGCGCTGTGCCTTGTCACCGAGCTCAAGGATCTCGTCGGCATGTTCAAGGTGGGGCATCAGCTTTTTACCGCCTACGGCCCGGACATCGTGCGCAGGATCGTCGGCATGGGCGGCCGCGTTTTTCTCGACCTTAAATACCATGATATTCCGAACACGGTCGCGAAGGCCGCAGCAGAGGCGGTCAAACTCGGCGTGAGCATTTTCAACGTCCATGCGCTGGGCGGGTTTGACATGATGAAGGCGGCGGCGCTGTCCGCGGGAGCAACAGCGGAGAAGCTGCACCTTCCCTGTCCGATCGTTCTTGCCGTCACGATCCTGACGAGCTTGGATGAGCGAAGCCTGCGCAAGGAGCTGAAGATCAGCCGCTCGCTCCAGCGGGAGGTGGGACATCTTGCACGGCTTGCCCAACGGGCCGGTATGCACGGTGTTGTGGCTTCCCCGCAGGAGCTCAAGATGCTCAGGAAGGGCATTCGGGGAGAGTTCGTGGTCCTTACGCCGGGCGTCAGGCCGGCATGGGCTGCCAAGGACGATCAAAAACGGACCATGACTCCGGCAGAGGCTGTTCATGCCGGGGCGGATTACATCGTTGTCGGAAGGCCGGTGCTGAAGGCAGGTGACCGGAGAGATGCAGTGAAGAAAATTCTGGATGAGATCTTATCGCCGCGACCTTCTGCGGGAAGCAAGTTAAAATCCGGGACCCGACCGTAAGCGTGTTCAGGCGCCGGTCCTGGAGCAAATCAAAATCGATCAGAAGCGAGGTATTTACAGAGCATGACCCAGGATGAAGTGTTAGACCTCTACCAAAAAACCGGTGCGCTGCTTACGGGGCACTTTCTGTTGTCGTCGGGCTTGCACAGTGAGCGTTATTTGCAGTCGGCACTGGTGCTCCAGCAGCCGGATAGCGCCACCAGACTTTGTGCCGCACTGGCGGAGCATTTCAGGAATTCCACGATCGAGGCCGTGATCGCTCCGGCCCTGGGCGGGGTCTTCGTATCGCACGAGACGGCCCGTGCCCTCGGTGTGCGGGCGCTGTTCGCTGAGCGGGTGAACGGAGAGTTGACACTGCGTCGCGGCTTCACCATAAAACCGGGAGAGCGCGTACTGGTCGTGGAGGATGTGATTACTACCGGAAAATCGACCAGGGAGACGATCGAGGTGGTGAAAAAAGCGGGCGGGGTTGTTGTTGCCGCGGCAAGCCTCGTTGACCGGTCCGGCGGCAAGGCAGAACTCGGCGTGCCCTACAAAGCGCTGGTGACCCTTGAAGTGCCCTCATTCACCGCTGAAGAGTGTCCCTTGTGCAAGGCGGGCAGCGCGCCCATAAAGCCGGGCAGCAGGGGATTGAAATAAGGAAGATCATGGAAATGCCGTCTGCATAGTTTTTCCCGCCCCGCTCCTCTCACCGTCGAAGTGGTCCGAGCCGCCCGATCCCTGCACGATGCAAGAACCTGGGCCGACGCTGCCCCGGATATGCCTGGTCGAACATGCGCTAGGCGATGAAATACTGTTGTATATACCGCAGGGCGAGGGAAAGGATCATCAGTCCCAGCAGGGCTTTGATGATATTTTGGGGGACATATTTCTGGAGGCGGGCGCCGATATACATGCCTGCAAATCCGCCGATGCCGAAGAGAAAGCCGAGCGCCCAGTCCGGCGAGGTGGGCAGGCCCTTCACCGCCGGCAGGAGGCTGTAGAAGATCACTCCGACGATAGAGGTCAGGAACGTTCCGAGCAGCGCGGCTCCGGCGACGCTGTAGACCGGCAGATGGAACACGGCCACGCAGAACGGCGCGATGATCGCCCCGCCGCCGATGCCGTAGGTCCCGCCGATCACACCGACGACAAAAGCGAGCAGGAACATAGCCGGAACGCCGAAACCGAAGCGCTCACCCCAGAAATCGTATTCTACCCGGCTCAGGCTGAAGTGCACGGTCTTGACCACGGCTTCGGGGGGCAGGCCTGCGGCTGTTCGTGCATGGTGCTGTTCTTTCAAAAG
>JANPMZ010000459.1:0-1906 GCA_031427195.1 Nitrospirota bacterium | reverse complement strand
GAGGATGCAGTACAGTATTATTCCGCTGTCAGCGCGAAGGCAGACTGCCTCATTACCAGAAACAAAACCGATTATGTAACCGACGACCTTTCGATCATGACCCCTGAAGAATTTCTTGCAGCAATCGCAGCATAGTTGCCAGGACATAGAAGAATGTTGGTTCTTACGGTGCATAACTCTCTTAATCATCTGCTATTTTAAAAGAAGCAAGGGTTGGATGACTAGTCTTATTGAGTGCGATACCGCCATAAAATGAATAAAGCACCCTAAGAACCAACGTCCCCAAAGTTTCCCCAAAGTTTCCCCGCGGCGGGAAATCATATACCCGTAACCTCTGGATTTATGCACATCGCATCGGACGAGGAAAGGCAAGCGAAATACAAAAAGCCGCTCTTTTCAGGCGGCTTTTGCACTTTGTGAGGCTCTCGTGGATGGAAAATTGGTGGACGAGAAGGGGATCGAACCCTCGGCCCCCGCATTGCGAACGCGGTGCTCTCCCAGCTGAGCTACTCGCCCATCGTGGTCTTGCCAATGAGGGGTATAATCTAATCTATCGGATAAAATAAATCAAGGGAAAAGTCATAAAAAATCAAAACGGTCGGCAATCGAACACGCTTGCACGTTCGATGGTCCTGCCCGCGAGACCAACGGCTTTCAGCAATTGTCCCCGAACATATTGACAAACAGCCCCATCTTCGCTATAGTGTCACCTCTGAACAATACCAATAGTTCCCGGTGAAAGGAGAATGCCAACCATGCGTGAAAGAGAACGAGAAATTGCCCGCAAACGGAAACGCCAGGAAGAGACCCTGAAGTTAAAGCGCAAAACCGCCGTTGCCACAGCCGCTGCAAAGAAAGGGAAGTAACGATGTTGCTACGCCGCGCCTTCATAGTGTTCATGGTCGGGCTGTTGTTAGGCGCTCTTGCTCTCACGAGCTGTGCACCGAAACTACAGCCCGAGCCGGAATGGGAGCGGGACGCCCAGGCGCTTTTGGACCAGGCAGACGCCTTTGCTGCCAGGAAACAATATGACCGCGCGCTCAAGACTGCCAATGATTTCTCCGCGCTGTACCCGAAAAGCAGATATCAGGACCGGGCGAGGTTCCTCCTGGGCGAGGTACACTTTGCGCTGCGGGATTACCCGCAGGCGCTCAGCAACTTCAAGGATGTCCTCGAAAAGCACCCTGCTTCGCTTTTCATCACCGACGCCAAATACAAGCTCGGCCTCTGCTACTTTGAGCTCAGGGAGTACGACCTCGCCATAGCGAACCTTCAGGATCGGACCCGGGTCACTGACCCGGCCAGGCTTGTGCGGACCGCCGAGGTCCTGGCAGCAGCGTATGTGGCGAAGGCGGCCTACCTGCCTGCGGTGAAGGAGTTCGTCTACCTTGCCGAATCTGCGCCGAACGCAAACCAGAAGACCGGATACCGGGAGCGCGTGCGCGAACTGGTGGCCAAAAACTTTACGGAAGGCGACCTCACGGCCTTGTCGGAAGGAGCTGTATATCCCGCCGACCTCGCCCTGCTGCGCCTTGCAAGCCTCATGATCGACCAGAAAAAGTACCGTGATGCCGTCAAGCTTGCCAAAGACTTCCTTGTAAAATTCCCGACACACCCGGAAAAAATCCGGGCGGAGATGCTCGAGGTCGATGCTACGGCACAGCTCTCGTCACCGCGCTACTCCCTGGGCGCGCTCATCCCCCAGACCGGACCGGCCGCTTTCTATGGTGACCGCGTGCTCCGGGGCATCCAGCTTGCCGTGCACTGGTACAATCTCAAGAACACCGATAGCCGCGTAGAGCTCCTTATCAGGGACACCGAAGGATCACCCGATAAGGCGGCTGCCGCACTTTCCGAACTCGCACTCAAAAGCATCGTAGCGGCCATCGGACCGCTCCTGACGCGT
>JANPMZ010000458.1:0-2341 GCA_031427195.1 Nitrospirota bacterium | reverse complement strand
TTCAAACGTGGCGCTGAGCGACGGCGCTTTTGCGGTGACGGTGTAATTTGCACCGTCCATGCCGCCGAGAATGACTTGCGCGGACGCGCCGTAGTGACTGGTAACGACTGCCAGCTCCTGTTTGCTCGTGTCTCCGCAGGTCCCCCAGGTTGGGGCGTTTTTGATGCAGGCGAGGCCCGTTTCCGTGAAGTAAGTCTTGTGCGTGGTGTCGATCGTTGTCCAGGCGCATTGGTGGTCGGGGTTCTGGACGGGACCTCCAACGCTGAACGTTACGGTTGCATTCGAGATCGGATTGTTGTATATGTCCTCGACCGCGGCTGAAACGAAACCCGCGAAGCTTAGTGTGAAACCCCATTTGTTGTTTCCATGGAGTGGGGTCAGGTGATCAGCCGCGTCGGGAAGCCCCAGGGCGGTGAAGGGCATGGTAAGGTTCGCGCCGGACGGCAGCGCGGCGTCGATGATGTTTTCTTCGGCTTGTGTGGCATAGGTGTCTCCATCTTCCAATATAAAGGTGGAATTGACTTTGGTGTATTTGCCAAGGGTGAACGGGGCCGAAGCGATGCCGCTGCCATTTGTCGAGACCGTGACGCTCGTGACCATGTTGTCAAAGGTCCCGCCTCCGGCCTTGACCGTGAAGGTGACGAAAGCTCCTGCCACTGCCGCTTTTTTTGCGTCAGTCACCTTTACCTGAAGGGGCTCGTCGAGCGCGTCGCCCACAATCCCATACTGCATGTCCGTGGACGCGATCTTCTGGATGTAGTGGGCTGACGCCGGGTCGTAGTTCGCGGGTTCGGAATAGGGGTTTGACAACGTCCCGGCGACAATGGCGTTCCAGCGGTCGATGTCCCAGGCTGTCATGCCTCCGGCAATGGACCCGGAGAGCATCCAGCCGGATTCGCCGGTTGACGGATTTTCTTTGATATAGCCGATACCCGACCAGTCCTCATACGTCATTTCGGATTGAGGAATGCGGACTGTGAAATTCTGGTTAACGGAGTTGGTGATGTCCTCTTTGATATGATCGTCAAAAGACAACGTCGGGAGGATCGCATCGATGTTGGTCTTGTCGATGGTGATGATACTCGTTCCGGGTTGCGCGTTGCCCCCGATAGAACCATTCGAGGGCAGGCTTGTTACGAGTTGGAAAAGCTTGGCAGTGGAAATGGACTGCACCTGAAAGTCATCTTCGAAGATTCTGTTTTCAAGGATCGAACCTTGCAATGACGACAGCTTCGTAAAAGTCTGCGATCTGTCATCTGTGCTCTGTGTTCTGGTCACTGTCTCTATCCTTCTCAGATCGGCATCAACGAAAACCCCCTTCCACGTGAACCCATGGGGCATGTCGAGAAGGTACGTGACGTCGATCATCCCACCGACGGTAACAACCGTGGGAATGGGCCTTGTGATGGAAAGATGCAGAAGTGAAGCAAGCTCGTCCTCGGCTTTATTCCAGCGGTCGATGTAATGGTTTGCTGCTTCATACAACAGCCGCTCGGCGTCCTTTACCGCCTCACCTCCCTCTCCCGCAAGGGGGCGAGGGAGTAGTGACTGCCTTCTGTGCGGTGATGCCGATTACTGAAAGATTGCCGACAATGTGGGTATTGTTAATTGTTTCCGTGCCATTGGGTGATATGAGCTCGATAGTCAGCGTATAATCCGATCCCATCGGCAAACCGTTCTGGGCCACGACAATCCGATCTTTATTTATGGTCAGTACCGGCCTGAGCCGGACAAGATAACTGGGTGTATTGTCCAGACCGCCGTAGGAATCAATGATCTCCTGATCTTGCACGCTTTCCGGCTCATAGCTTATAGCTACCTGCTGGTTCGAAAGCTTATACAGCGGCAGGGTGATGTCGAAGAGCTTATCCGCATTCGCTGACGGCTGATTGCTGACTGCTGACAGCTTCACCTTGTGAACAAGCTCGTCAGGAATCGAAGTATATTCATTCGTCGCCTTGATCAGCGTGAACTGCGTGCCCGATGGCAGGATGTTCATGACCTCGGGTTTGAGGGTGCGGGTACGCTTATAGCTGTCAGCCGTCAGCTCCGGGTCTTGCTGAAAGCTGATCGCCGAAAGCTTCGTTTTAAAATACTCCAGCGGCGTCTGGTTCAGCTCGAAGGGCGTGCTGCCGGTTCCCGATGAAGCGAGACCGAGATACTCGTCCCTGATTGCTGATAGCTGACTGCTGAGAGCTGCGTTTTCAAAAACATCCTTCGGCTGGTTGTACTCATATCCCTTCACTTTTATGCTGGTGTCGAGCCCCATCCAGGTCTTGCCGTGTTCGTCGAGGATCGCGCCGCGGTAGTTGGCCATCGGGATGAGTGATTCAAGCCATAT
>JANPMZ010000457.1:0-2982 GCA_031427195.1 Nitrospirota bacterium | reverse complement strand
CGGCAAGCACGGCATCTCAGCCGTTATGCGCAAGCTCCTCACCTGGTATGCCCAATATTTCAATCACCGACACAAGCGCACAGGCCATTTATTCCAAAACCGCTACAAATCCATCCTCTGCGATGAGGAAAACTACCTTCTCGCCTTAATCCGGTATATCCACCTCAACCCCGTACGAGCGCAGATCGTCAAAACGATCGAGGAACTGGAAAACTTCCGAAACTTCCGGGACGTTGATATGCGGCGTGCATTGCGTCTCTACAAACCTCACGCACCTCATTCCAATCACTGTTGTGTTCCATATTGGACTTAGCCTCTCTCGCCGATGTGAAATTGACATACTCACCTGCAATTACCCATCAATCCAACGCATGTCCGCCAAAAAGACATTAACGTAAGCCTTGCATAATCACTGTTCACACCGACTCTCATGGCCCATAGCGGTTTGATGGAACTTCAAAATTGACAATCTCAACGGGTTATAGAGCGAAGCTGAAACAGGCGCACGATGAAACATCAACGCTATCCTTGAATGCGTAATGTTCACACGTCGTAGCATAACGCAGGCTATAGCAAACCATGGCGCAAGTTAAGAGAATAAAGATCATTGTTTTAACATCGAATACGCAACATCCGGGACGTCGTTACGCAGCGTGCATGGGTCCCTACAAACCTTCTGTTTTAATATCTATAACATCAGCGACCGTTTTCATTTCTGTTCTCCTTTCAAGGTTAATTATTTCTCTTCCCCTATTTTGCACCTTATCACGGCCATAACAGGAAAATCAACGGTTGATAAATAGTATTACCTGTAGTATCATCCATCAGTGAGCAAAAATGAAAAAGCGGTAGCCAAAATGCGAGAGAATCAAGTCGGTTGGAGGATACAAGACCTTCAGGCGATTGCTCGCAGATACGGGATAGATTGGCGGCATGATAGCGGAAGTCATTGTGTCTTTATCACGCAATCAGGTAAAACACTGCCGGTTCCCGCGATAAAGCCGATTAAATCTATCTATATTAAAAAATTCTTGACGCTCTTGGAGAAATAAACATGAAAAAGAAATTGTCATATCCTGTTGAGGTTAGGCCGCTTTCCGCTGAAGAGGGCAGCGGGTATTTAGTCAGCTTCCCCGATTTCAATGAGTGCATCGCCGACGGTGAAACTATAGAAGAGGCCATTGCTGAAGGTAATAAGGCGCTTACCGCCGTAATTTCCGCACTCAAAAAAAAGGGGTTGCCGATACCGCAACCGGGAAGCTACGGGGCCTATTCCGGGAAATTCGTTCAGCGCCTTCCCAAGAGCCTCCATGCCCGTCTACAAGCGCAAGCACGGCGTGAAGGGGTCAGCATCAACACGCTTGCTATCACCTACATTGCAGAAGGACTGATGCGGAAAGTGACGTAAATTATATTTTTCTGCTATGTTCTCCAGCCTTGCGCCTCATCTGTACAACATTCCCGGCCTTGCTGCCGCTCGTGATACTCTCCAGCCGCCGCGCCCAGGATTCAAGAGCGGCCTTTGATCTTGCGAAGGACGGGGGCTTTGATGTCGGAAAGAACGGTCCTGCGAACAAGTTCGAAGATGCCGCCGCGAATAATGGCGTTCCAATCAACGTGCCTGCCTGCCGCCTCTTCATACTTTCCGAGACAATAGGCAATGATCATCTTATGGCTGTTCTTGTCCAGCTCCGCCAGCTCGACGGGCCTGATCTTGTCGTTCCACCGCTGGATGTAGGATGACTCGAAAATGCGCAGTGCGAGATTTTTGCCGATCATTTTGCCGCCTTTGCTGACATCGGGAATTTACAAATGCTCTTCCAGCTTTGCAGCAGGTCAGCATATCGGAATATATCATAATTTACTCTTGATATTATCAAAATTTGGTGATAGCATCCCACCAGAAACAAAGGAGACGACTAATGCCCATAATCAAACCCATATCAAGCCTGCGAAACAAAACCAGGGAAATCGCTTCCCTCTGCCATGATCAGGACGAGCCGGTGTACCTGACCACGAACGGTGAAGGCGACCTGGTCGTTATGAGCATCGAACACTATGAAAAGCTGAACGCCAGGATCGGTCTCTTCGAGAAGCTCGCCGTGGCGCAGTCCCAATCAGCGGCCGGAGTAAAAGGGATCACCCATTCGCAGATGATGCAAAAACTTCGGCAGCGCAGCCATGTCAGATAAGCACACCATCCGCTATCTTCCAGTTGCCGAAGACGACTTGCTTTCTATCTTTGACTGGATTGCCGGCGATAGCCCCACACGAGCTGCTGCATTCACGGAAAAACTCGACAAACGCATTGGCGCCCTAGCGGCCAACCCGCACCTCGGCAGGATTCCCAAACATGAAAAACTTGCGCGATATGGATACCGCGTTCTCGTCATCGAGTCCTACCTTGCGTTCTACGTAATCCGCAACCGCACCATAGAAATTCATCGGGTTATTCATGGTTCACGTCATCTCGATGATATCGTATAGAATGAATTCCCGATAACGCGTCGACTATTCACTATCCATGGAGAAGCTGAATGTCTCGTCAGTCGATTGCTCGGCGCCGCCAGATTCATATCGTTGTTTGAGGGCGACTCGCCCCTGTTCCATCTCCACGGAGCGATCTTTAATTTCAACAATATGCCCGTCCTTTACGGTTATGTCCAGAACTGTCCTGAAAGCGGTGGGTTTTTGATACCCCGTGGGAACATTGAGCTCTTCAATGAAATCCCTGGCCAGCCTTATCTTTCCGGTGAAATGGACCACCTCGCGGAGCTTTTCGGTAACCAGGTATTCATCAGCTGTCAACCTCTTTATAGCATCAGGCAGATAACCAAAATTTTTTACCCTGCTGATGCGTGTTGTGAGGTAGAGCCTTTTTGCTCTGCAGGTGTAGGTCTTATAACAGCTCTGACCACAATAAGGATCTGTTGATATTGTAAGGCCGCCCGTCATGTCAATAACGGAATACTTTTCACGATT
>JANPMZ010000456.1:0-1590 GCA_031427195.1 Nitrospirota bacterium | reverse complement strand
GTCATTCCCCTGTACACGAGTGCCGCACCGGTGGCCGATACGGACGCTGCATAGGGAGCGCCCACGATCTTGTCCTCGATGCTGTCTCCGTCAACATCCGCAAACCCGACTGTCTGCCCCTGTTTGCTGCCTACAAGAGTGAACGACTGCTGTGAAATGCCGCTGTTATTGCTATTGCAGCCCAATGCAGCCATGGCGAGGGCCGCTGCGGCAACTAGTAGAAAAATCAACCGATTGCTCATGTCTTTTTTGCTCCTTTCCAAAGATCGTTGAAACTCGCTTCACTAAAATCGGTATGCCATGCCGATGACCAGGCGGTAGCGGGTCACCAGTTGTATGCCGTTCACGTTTTCCCATACCGGGAATTGCACTTTCATGTCCACCATCGCGTTCTTAATCGGCAGCACCTGGATGCCTGGAGAAAGCCAGAGGCTGTTGCCTCCGGTGTTCGCGGGATCATCCATGAGGCTGCTGAGGCTCGTGTATTTGCCGTCCCGGTCACTGGCGCTGCCTACATGAAGATAGGTCAGACCGGCGCTCACATTGAACTCACGCACCACGGCATAGGTCGCGCCGAGATTGACAGCGGTAGAGTCACCGAATTCATATCCCTGCCGGCTCCTCGTGGTGAACTGATGGGTAACATCCGCCTGCATCAGGAAAGGATTTGCCATCTGCGTGTAGAGCAGGGAGACGAGGGGATCCCAGGAACCGGTGCCCGGCTGCATATGGGCGTGAACGTACTTCCCGCTGGACGTGGTTTCCGTTGAAGAGCCTGTAGCGGTTTTGACGCCGATTCCCACGGTCAGCGCCTTGTTCGGCCGTACCTCGCGGTCTGTATAGATCCGGTAAAGGCCCATGACGGTCGCATCGCCGGCAGCGGCAATCGGCTCCATGGTCATGTCCCTCCAGCCCAGACCCACGCCGTTGCTCATGGTCATGTCCATGGTGTTCCGGAGATAGGGAATTGAAACGAATCCCTTGAACCGGGGGGAGAATCCGTAGCCTGCGGTCAACGTGTACTTGATCATGTCCATGCTTACGGGAAGGGATGTGTAGTTCGTCGACGTGCTCGCTGCGTCCAGTGATGTATCAGACGTTCCTTGCTTCAGTTCGTCCATGCGGGTGAAACTGTAGGTAAACTGCACGGTTACTTCCTCGGCAGCGGGAGCTGCGACGCCGGACATGCTTTCCTGCACGCCGCTGGAAAGCTGGCAACAGAGCCCGGCGGCAAATGACGATGAAGCAAGCAGCAGAGTTATGAGGACGGTGAAAAGGCTGGTCGATATTTCCCTATATCTGCGTACCATGTTTCCCCCCTGGATTAAAGCGGGCGGGGCCGAAACCCCGCCCGGCGCAAATTCAATTACTTCTTCGCTATCGGCGGAGTCGGTATATTCGTGCCGTGGCATTCGGTGCAGTTCTGCTGTGAAGGAATACCCATGGCCTTGCCCGGCGTCCAGTTGGCTTTTGAAACATACTTGCCGTCCTTCCAGGCATTTAAATCCTGAACGAGCTTATAGGCGACGCTTGCCGTGACCCGTGCGCACCGGTCTTTCCTCTCCGGGCTTGCAAGAGCAAAGCCGGACG
>JANPMZ010000455.1:0-8974 GCA_031427195.1 Nitrospirota bacterium | reverse complement strand
TGTAAAAAGTACACGTTTTTGTAGGGGCGTATTGCATACGCCCTGGTGACAATGGCAACAGCAGCAAGGGCGCAAGCATTGCGCCCCTACGCATTTCGGTCCCCGTGTTTACTTGAGCACCAGCTTGAAGAACCGGTTCATGATCACACCGGCCACTACACCCAAAACTGCGCCAAAAGCTGCCAGAAACGACATGACGAACACCAGGACAAGCGAGACCGCCCAGTAGTTCTGCCCGCAGGAGGCGCCGAAGATTTTGGTCACGTCCTTTGCCGCGGCGTCCCGCCAGGTCCCCTGGAGGGAGTCCGACAGCACATAATCCATGGCGAGCGCGGCTCCCAGGGTCGCCACGGCGCCGAGCACCGCTCCGATGATGACCGCTTTTTTAAGACCCTTGTCGCTCATTGATTACCTCGTTCATCATTCCGCAATCCGCAATCCGAAATCCGCAATTCATTTGAGTATCTCCCCTGTCTTTCGCGACCACAGGAGCAGGTCCAGGTGGTCCATGTCGATCCCGAGCTCGCGGGAAAAACGGGCCAGTTTTTTCTCTATCGCAAGATACCGGGCGCGCGTCGTTGGCGGTCGCATCCGCTTTCCAATGACACCCAGCTCGCGCAGGCTGTTCAGAATGTGCTTGTCCAGGATCGCATAGCCGCTGAATCCGATGTTCCGCAGAAAGTGGCTCGCTTCCTTATACCCCAGGCCCTTGATCCCCTTATCCGATGCAAAAAAATCCCGCAGGGCTTCGGGGTTTTCAAAAGACTCGATAAAGGACCGCATCCTGAGGCCGCAGCGCTCCCGAAGATATTCCCGCGTCTGTACGATGTAGGACGGTCTGACGCGCCAGAACCGCACGCGGCTTGCGCGGGCGCGCTGCTGCAGCTCTGCTTGAGTCCCTTGCTGCAGAAGGTCGCGAAGCGCCTCGACCGTACGCATCCCCATCTTTGCGCTGCTCCCCGCGGTCAGAATACAGTAGCACAATTCCTCGAAGATAACGGCGTCACCCTTCCGGTACGCCTGTTTGAACTCCGCAAGCCGTTTGACGATCCGCGGCAGTTTGGCGCGATAGTCGCGCCTCAGTTGGTCAATGAATTCTCTTCCAGGCACGATAGCCGCCCTTCAGGTTGTAGAGCCGGGTGTAGCCCATGCCCATCAGGCGCTTGATCGCCCAGATGCTCTGGTTGCCGCTTTGGCAATACACAACGATTTCTTTGTCCTTCTTCACTTTTTTGACCCGGGCGCCGACCTCGGCGAGCGGCACATGGGCCGCGCCGGGGAGGTGTCCCTGGCGATACTCTCTGTCCGTGCGGACATCAAGCAGCATGATGCCTTTTTTCTGATCAAGCTCCCGGGGGCTTATCTGCTTGATGCCCAGACGGCCCAGGTATCCGATCAGCTTCACGATCGCGTATACAACGAAAAGACCTACCAGTATTGTTGATGCAGTATCCAAGGTGACCCCCTTTAAAATTTAAGTTCGGAATGGCAAGGAAATTTTGCCCCATAAAGCACAGAAGGCACAGAGATAAGAGCTTGAAAGCGTTAAAAATGTTCTGGTTTTCTCTTTCCCCGGTAGTTTTATGTGACTTTTGTGGCTAACTATTCAGAGACCTAATATCCGTCGTCCCCGAATGATCCTATCGGGGATCCAGTGACGTTGAAAACCCCTGGATTCCCGATTAAAGCGTTCGGGAATGACGAAGCGGTTCAGTATTGCATCTCCGAACGTACCGTTGTTCTCTATGATTTCAAGCCACCTGATATAGTTACTTTTGTGGCTAAATAGTTTTCCGGCTTGTCCGGGTCAGGAGATCTGAACTTCCCTGTTCCTGACCGTTGCCGCAAATTCTATAATAAAGCGCACACCCGTTGGCGTGTTCCGCTCAAAACGGATCGAGCCGCCGTGGTCGGCGATGATCTTGTGCACTATGGCCAGCCCCAGGCCTCCGTTCTTCTTCTTGCGGGAGAAATCCGGTTCAAACACCCGGGGAGCATCCTCGGGCGCTATACCGGGGCCATTGTCCGCCACCTCCACCTGCGCCCTGCCCGAAGCGTTCATAGCCGTCGTGACCCAGATCGTGCCCTTACCGCCCATGGCCTCGACGGCGTTCTCGAACAGATTGATGAACACCCGCTTGATCTGCTCCCGGTCCAGCAGCACTTCGGGCATGCCGGCCTGGAACTGGCGCACAAAGGAGATATCCTTATGCGCTCCGGCGTAAAGCGCTGTGACACTATCCAGGACCAGATGGAGCGGCTGCGGCACCGGGTTCGCACTCGGCATCCGGGCAAAGTTCGCAAACTCATCGACCAGCTTTCGCAAACCATCGGCTTCCTGCACGATCGTGCGGCTGCACTCATCGAAAACCGCATCGAAATCCGCGGCGCCCTCGGCATGTTTTTTCCTCAGACGTTCGGCCGAGAGCTTGATCGGCGTGAGGGGATTTTTGAACTCGTGAGCGATCCTCCGCGCAACATCCTGCCAGGTCTCGGCCTTTTTCGCCTTGAGCAATTCCGTCAGGTCGTCAAAGGTAATGACCGACCCCACCAGCGTGCCGCTGGTGTCACGCAGCGTCGAGATCCTCATCCGGAGCGTCAGGACCCTGCCGCGCACGGTCAGGGACAGTTCCTCCTCGGCCTGTCCCGGTCCTTGTTCAAGCTTGCTGAAAAGCTTGTGAATAGGCCCCAGCTCGACAAACGTGAAAGCCTCATTGTAGCGTTTGTTGAGCACATCCTGGCCCCGGACGCTCAGAATGTCCGAGGCCGACCGATTGATGGTGGTGATCCTGCCGGCACGGTCCAGGGAAACAACACCCGTATCGATGTTCGAAAGAATCGTTTCTTTATACGCGACCTCCTGCTCAAGCCTTTCCCGCGAATGCCTGAGGTCGCTGGTCATTTTATTAAAAGACCCGACCAGGACCCCGATCTCATCCCCGGACGTCTCATCAATGTGATAATCGAACCTGCCCGCTGCCACGGCGGCCGTCCCTTCGGCAAGCTTTTGGATCGGCACGGTGATACCGGCCGCCACACGGAGCGCTACCCAGATGGCCGCGAGAAGCAGGGACAGCGTTACCGCGAGAAATCCGAGCCGATAGGCCAGCTTGATCGGTTCCTTCTCAATCAGTGACGCCCGGTATTGCGCATATCCCGTGCTGCTCTCTGCTGCTTTTGACGCCAGGTTTTCGGGCACATAGTAGCTGACGCTGATCAGCGCCGTCACCTGACGGTCCTCGGCAGAAGCCTGGAGCGGGACCACGGTACGCACGATCTGTCCCCGCTTCCCCAGTTCGATAATGCCGGAGGCTACCCTGCCGGACAAGGCCTGCGCAGCCAGCTCGAAGGAAGTAGCTCTGAAGGTTTTCGCCGGAAAACGCTCCGTAACGATCGTAACCGCCCGTTCCCGGGAGGCGGTAATGAGCTCGATCCCGTCAAGGTCATACTCAACCGCTTTTCGCGCCAGATACTCCCTGAGCATCGGCTGTTCAAAGCGCTTCAGCAGCTGCTCTTCGGTCATCTGCCGACTGAGCTCCCTGCCGAAGACGAGCGCCTTTTTATCAAGGAGGTCGTAATACGCCTGGGCCACGGAACGAGAGGCTTTAAGCGAGTTCTCGACCCGGAGGTTAAAGAGCCGATCGATGCTGCCGGTGAACATGCCGCTTCCGATGATGAACAGCAGGACCGGCGGGATAAACGACAGGCTGACGAAGGCGGTGACCAGCTTGGTCCTGAACCGGGCCCCCAGCACCCGTTGCTTCCTCTCAATGGACAGTTTCCAGAGACTGCGGGCGATCATGACGAGGACCGCCGCCAGCAGCAGGAAATTGGCATTGATGAGGACGATAATGAGGAGGCTGTCCGAGAGGGGTCCTTCAAACCCCCGGTACTTGAGTTGCAGCACAACGGCGACCGCGGTCAGAAGCATGATCGCCAGAAGAGAGAGCACTCCCTTGAACCCCGTCTGCTGTTTTGTATGCCGACTCGTCATGGTTGGGGCAGAATACCAAAAAGATACAGCAAAAGCAAGTTCCTGTTATGATTAATTCTCTTGACAAACAAGAGGTTTCTCGGCTATCTTACCGCTAGCGATCATCCAGGTTGCATCAGGCGGCTTGAGCGGAATTTGACGTCGGTTGAGGTGACACGGACGGGGGACTGCCGGGAACGCGCAAGAAGACACATGGCCTGCTCTCCAGTTCCGTCGTCGCAGCCGAATCCTCTTAAGGACGAGGTAATCATCCTGCAAAAACAGCTTCTCGAACTTCAGAAATTCCAACTTGAAACCAAAACGAGACGAATCCACCAAAAACTATTGACCTGCTTTCGGTAACGCTGAAAACGCAGGAAAAAGACAGAGCAGCAGCAACACCGGCCTGGCCCAAAGCTGTAATCCAACACGAATACGATACACTGGCAGCAATGAAAAAGTCGGCTGGCAACAAAGAAAATAAAGAGCAGGAGGCAGGAATGACCAAAAGGCCGCATACCGTCGTTTTCACCCTTATGATCGCAGCCACGCTCATGCTGTTCCCCTCCACCGCCCGGCTCCAGGAAATAACGGAACCGACTGCATCTGTTGCACCGGCAAACAGCACCCATATCATCATCCAGGGCGATACGCTCTGGGACATCGCGAACAGTGCGCTCAGGGACCCGTTCCTCTGGCCGCTCATCTGGAAGGAAAACCCTTCCATTACCAACCCCGATCTGATCTATCCCGGGGACAGGCTCACTATTCCGAGCCTTGCCCCGATCGAGCGCGCCATGCAAGGATCGGCGGAGACCGCCCCGGAAGCGGCGCCCGCGCCTCTGGAGCAAGCGGAAAAGACCGACACAGCGGCAACGCCTGACACAGCGCCGACGCCGACCGCCCCCGCTCCGGAAAAAGCCGTCACGAGACCTCCAACAACCGCTGCACCGGCGCAGGAAGAAGCCCCGGCCAAAAGCGGACTCATCCTGGAGAAAAAGGTCGTGCTTCCGCTGATTGACAAATATACGATGCTAAACGCAGGCTATATAAGTACCGACAAGTGGGAGGAATCCATTACCGGAACATTGGAACCGAAAACCATGTTCGGTTTCGACGATATCGTCTTCATCAAGGTCAGCGCCCCGGAGAACGTGAAGCTCGGGGACAGATACCTTATCCTTGCTCCGGTGAAGAAAGTGAAGCACCCCCAAACCGGAAAAAAAATGGGCAGCCTCATCAAGATCCTCGGCATCCTTCAGGTGACTGAAAAGGCCCCTGGCGCCGCCTACCTCACTGCACGGATATCCCTTTCCTTTGATAGCAGCTCCAAAGGCAGCCTGCTTGCGCCCTATCAGGAACCGATGCTCTTCTACTCGGTCCCGAAAAACGATGGCCGGAGCATAGACGGACGCATTGTTGAGGTCATGGACAACCGCTCGATCAATGGAAATTTTGATATGCTCTACCTGGACAAAGGCGGCAAAGACGGCGTACAACCGGGCGACCGCTTCATCGTCTTCCTTGACGCGCTCAAAAAAGGCTACCCGAGAAAGATCATTGGTGAGGCAATGGTGGTGCTGGTCAGGGACAAGACGGCTACCGCCCTGGTGAAAAACAGCACGGATGCCATCGCCAAAGGCGACAGGATCGAACTCATCAAAGAATAAAGCGATATCTCGTATCTGCAGCCAAGCCCTGCTTCGTCCCCGGACGTGCAGGGCTTTTTTTGCGGCCTGCGGCTGACAGCAACCGGAATTCACCCCTGCAAACTCCAAGAAACCATTTGACTTTAGCAGGTCGGTATGATAAAAATTCAAGCACTTAGACAACTTCGCTTCCACTATATTTCTTTATTTTTTGATAGAAAGGGCGCCATACGCATGAGCATTGCAAAGCGAGCTACGGCAATTAAACCGTCCCCTACCCTGGCAACAGCAGCCAAAGCCAAGGCCATGAAGGCCCAGGGGATCGATGTGGTCGATTTCGGCGTCGGCGAACCGGACTTCGACACGCCCGAGAACGTGAAACAGGCCGGGATCAAGGCGATCCAGTCGGGCTTTACCAAATATACACCGGCAGGCGGCACCGATGAGTTGAAGGACGCGGTGATCGATAAATTTAAAAAAGACAACAACCTGACCTACGAGCGGTCGCAGGTGCTTATTTCCTGCGGGGCCAAGCACAGCCTGTACAATATTGCTGAAGCGCTGTTCGATCCGGGCGACGAGGTCATTATCCCGGCCCCCTACTGGGTTTCCTATCCGGACCAGGTGCTTTTGAACGATGCCACGCCGATCATCGTGGAGACGACCGCTGAGGAAGGCTTCACGCTCACGGCAAAAAAACTTGAGCAGGCAGTAACCAAAAAGACCAAGGCGCTGGTGCTTAACAGCCCTTCGAACCCGACCGGCCAGGCCTACGACAGAAAAACGCTCGAAGAGCTCGCCGCAGTCGCCGTCCGGCACGGGTTCTACGTAATCTCCGATGAAATATACGAAAAGCTCCTCTACGACGGGTTCAAACACTTTAGCATCGCCTCGCTCGGCAAGGAGATCAAGGATCTCACTATCGTGGTGAACGGCGTTTCCAAGTCGCATGCCATGACCGGCTGGCGCATCGGCTATGCAGCCGGTCCGAAGGATGTCCTGTCCGCCATGGCGAACATTCAGAGCCAGAGCACCTCGAACCCGTGCTCCATATCACAGAAAGCCGCTGTCGAGGCGCTCCGGGGTCCCCAGGATTTTATTGCGACCATGAATGTCGAATTCGATAAAAGACGGCGTACCATGGTGGAGCGCCTGAACGCCATGAAGGGCGTCACCTGCCTCATGCCGGTCGGCGCATTTTACGCCTTCCCCGATGTCTCACGGCTGTTCGGGAAGAGCGTAAACGGGAAGACCATCAAGGGTTCAGCCGACCTCGCCGCGTATCTGCTCGAAGATGCGCAGGTGGCGCTGGTATCGGGTGACGCCTTCGGCGCTGAAGCATATATCAGGCTGTCCTACGCAACCTCCATGGAAAATATCCAGAAGGGGCTTGACCGGATCGAAAAAGCGTTTGCCCGTTTGCAGTAAGGGTCCCGACTGGCAGTCCTGATCGCTGAACATCATCCCACGCACAAAGGAGGATACAATGAAGCTCGTAACATACGTTCTGGGAGCATTGCTCGCAGCCGTTCTCGGTGCTGCAGCGTTCTATTATTTTACCACCGCACTGCCCATGACCGCGGAAAACCAGAAGCTGAATGCCGGCATGCCGGAATTCGAAAAAGCGAAGGCAGACCTCAAAAAGTGCAGAGAAACAGAGCAAAAAAAAACGGCCTGGGTAGCGCCCGTTGTGGAAACTGCGAACAGAGAGCTGACCGTTGAAATGAACGCGGGCACTGCGGAGGTGCAGTCTGCCGACACCCGCGTCATCGTGAACATATCCGAACAAATGCTCTATCTGCCCGGTTCAATCACTTTTTCCAAAGACAGCGTCCCCATGCTCCAGAAGATCGGCAACCTGCTCAGAAATCCAGTGCTGAAGGACAGGGAAATCATCATCGGCAACATGACTCTGCCGGTCGAAGCCCGCGGCAAGGGCAAAAAAAGGACCCCGGCAAAGGATGCACGGGTCCTTGCCTCGGAACGGTCAACGGCCCTGGTAAAGTATCTGGTGGAAAAAGGCGGCATCAATCAGGAAACGCTCGTTACCGCGGCATACCCGGCAGCGCTGCCTGATCGCGGGTTCAAGATAAGAGACCAGAAGACCATCATCATTATACAGACTCCAGCCACCATCGACCTGGCCGACCGGAAACCGGCCGCGGCCCAGCAACCCAAACCAGCCTCGGCTCCGACCGGGACGGCTGCGCCGACGCCCCAGCCGCTGCCGACCAAAGCGGCAGAGCCAAAATCGAATTAGCCGGTCGCCATCTGCGGAGCCTGCGCGAGCGAATACTGTGATACGACATGCCCGATGAACAGCGAGAAAAACAACTGCAGGAAAAGGTGGCCAGGCTCGAAGAAGAGCTTGCGCAGGCGGAAACGCAATCCCGGACCCTGGGCCTCCTGCTCGAAAAGAAGCTGAACGAGATGTATGTTCAGTACCATGTCTCCCGGACCATTTCCTCCCAGCTAGGCAAACACGAGATGATCCGCAGCATCATGGATATCATCAAAGGGGCCATCCCCTTTGATCGTGTCTCCGTGTATCTGCTCGACGACCCGCGCGAGAACCTCGAGCTGTCCTATTCCAGCGGACTGGGTGTCGCTTCGGCCCTCTCCCTGCAACGGGGACAGGGGACACCAGGAAAAATCGCCGAGAGCGGAGAGCACATACAGATCCATGATCTGGATTTTTTTTACGAGACCATCAACGATTACCTCCATGTTCCCGGCGAGGAAAAAAGATCCGGGTCCTATATCGGCACGGCGCTGAAGGTCCGCGATACGACCATCGGCGTGATCGGCCTTGACCACCCGGAAAAATACGGCCTCAGCGTGGACGACATGGACTTCATGGCGCTGCTGTCGCACCAGATCGCCGCAGGCCTCGAAAAAGCGCACCTCTTCGAAAAAATCGAGCACCTTTCACAGCATGACGGCCTCACCGGCCTTTACAACCATAGGGTTTTTCAAGAGCGGCTCCGGCAGGAGCTGGCGCGTCGCGACCGCACTCCCGAGCCGCTCACCCTCGTTATGCTCGACATCGACCACTTCAAGCAATTCAATGATAACTTCGGACACCAGGCCGGCGACACGGTCCTGAAGGAGCTTTCTCAGCTCCTTTCCCTGCAATGCCGGTGCGACGCCACGGATATCTGCTGCCGCTACGGCGGAGAAGAATTCGCGATCGTCATGCCGGGCCTGACTACGCTCCATGCTGAGACAACGACCGAGCGGCTCCGCAGCGCCATTGAACAGCATACGTTCAGCATCAAGAGCCGGTCGTCCGACATCAAGGTTACCGTAAGCCTGGGTGTTGCCTGCATCAGCGATGACGTCGTTATCACAC
>JANPMZ010000454.1:0-5104 GCA_031427195.1 Nitrospirota bacterium | reverse complement strand
CGTCGATGGTGAAGTTGTATTCGGCAAAGAAGGCAAACAGATCTGCGAAAAGCCGCGGTGAGTGCGTGGAGAGATGAAAATCTCGGCGACTTGTGCAGCCTAATTACGGATGGTAAGCATGGGGATTGTATAAACGAAGATAACTCAGGCTACTACTTCATAAGTTGCAAAGACGTAAAAGATGGGCGAATTAATTATGAAGGTGCAAGGCAGATTGTGCATGGCGACTTCGCCGAAACACACCGCCGAACTGATTTAAAGCCTGGTGATATTCTGCTCACTAATAGCGGCACGATTGGTAGACTCGCCATTGCGCCAGATAATGATAAAACACCGAGAACAACTTTTCAGAAAAGTGTGGCAGTACTAAAGCCTCGGCACGAAAAAATTAGTTCCCATTTTCTCTATTATTCTCTAGCAGCAGAGAAAAATAGGCTTATCAATTCCGCAGGTGGAGCCGCGCAAAAGAACCTTTTGTTAGGAGAATTGCGACGTTTCTCAATCAGAGTTCCAACGATAGCTGTACAGAACGGAATCGCCTCCATCCTCACGGCCTACGATGAACTGATTGAAAATAACAAACGTCGGATACTGTTGTTGGAGCAAGCCGCACAGCTGCTCTACAAGGAATGGTTTATCCACCTCCGTTTCCCTGGCCATGAACACGTCAAAATCAAAGATGGCGTGCCAGATGGATGGGAGAAGAAAACGCTGACACGACTTGCAGAAAGTGTTTCGTATGGTTTTACCGCGAGTTCATCGCAGGAAGAGGTCGGCCCTAAATTTATTCGTATTACGGATATCGTTCCCCCAGTGCTTAATTGGGATGAAGTTCCTTTCTGCGAAGCTACGGCGGAAAATATCCAGCGCAATCGACTGGAAGTCGGCGATGTGGTTGCAGCTCGTACTGGCGCTACAGTTGGATATGCGAAGCGGATTTCATATCTTGATTGCCAAGCAGTATATGCGTCTTACCTTGTACGTTTTCGATTCCCTACTCAGGCAGCAAGTTTTATTGCAGGGATCTTCATGGAATCCGATGCCTACAAGGATTATGTAAGAAGCCATGCTGGTGGAGCGGCGCAGCCAAATGCGAACGCTAAGGTGCTCGGCTCGGCTGAGATTTTGATTCCGACGCAAATTCTTCAGGAGCAGTTCAGTGAGACTATTAGCGCAATTTTTTGCCAAAGGGACACATTGATACGGCAGAATGCTCGTCTAAACAAAGCACGAGACTTGCTTCTGCCAAAACTTATGAACGGAGAGGTGGCAGTGTGAGGATTTCACGCCTCGCAAAAATAAAAAAACACCGGATATTCAGGGAATTTGTCTGGCCGAATGAGTTGCCTGCGTTTGCTCAGTTCAACGTTATCTACGGTTGGAATGGATCAGGTAAGACTACGCTCTCTTCACTGTTCGAGAATTTGCAGGAAAAGCGTGCGATTTACGAAGGTGAGGTGGAATTCGAATTTGATAACGGAAACAGGGTTTCTGGAGTTGACATTGCTACTGCGAACTTACCACCTACCCGTGTATTCAACCGCAATTTTGTCGCTAACACTATTGAAGCTATAGGGAAAAGTAATGTTGCACCGATCTACTTCCTTGGGTCAGAGAGTATTACACAGCAAAAACAGGTTGAGCTTCTAAAGTCTGAACTTGTTGGGGCACGCGATGCAGTTGCTAAAGCTAACGGAAATAAAGGAAACGCAGAAAGAGTATTGGATGACTTTTGTGTAGAGAAAGCGAAACTCATTAAGGAGGCTTTGCTAGGTTCTACGCAGCACGCCAACTATGACAAACGAAGTTTCAGGGAGGCTATAACAAGATTAAAAGGTAAGTCGCCACAGCCCAAGGTTCTCACAGATGAAGAAAAAATGCTTCTGCGTAAACAAAAGGAGCTGCAAGCCAAGCCATCTATTTCCAGAGTTTCATTTTCTATTCCAGATATCGAGCTGCTGCGTATAGAAACGGCAGAGTTGCTGAAACGATCAATCGTGTCACAGGTTATAGATGCATTTACGAGTGATCCCGTTGTAGGAACATGGGTGCATCAAGGCTTGTCTCTTCATAAGGGCGATATCGAGACAAGTACCTGTCGGTTTTGCGGCAACGAATTTTCTTCTATACGACGAGCAGAGCTTGAAGCGCACTTCAACGATGCCTTTGCATCTTTTCAACAGGAAATCGAACAAGCCATCAGCGATATTCGTAGACAGAGCCAGTCTCTGGAAGATGTAACATTTCCCGATGAATCCAGGTTGCATGATCATCTGGCTGGTGAAATGCCCCCCGCTTTGGTGAGCGCGAAACACGCAATTAAATCCTTCATTCAGTTGTTTGGTATATTCAAGGATGCTTTGGAAAGAAAAAAAGCTACACCATTCGTGCCACTTACTCTTGAGGTTGCCAGGTCAGATGTTGATTTACTTCGCAATTCGCTGAGCTCTGCTATTGATGAGATCAACACTGTCATCGATAAACATGAAACGACTACTATCAACTTGAATAGTGAAATAAAACGAGCCTGCCAAGCCCTAGAGCAAGATTATGTGCTGGAATCATTGCCGAGATTCGAGGAGTTAGCCAAGGTGATAACGGAAGCCGAAGCTGCCCGTACTGACGCCAGTCGTGTGCCACCAGAACTAGAAAAAAAGATTAGTGAAATTGAGCTTGAAATTGTTGAGCACCGTCGCCCCGCAGAGGAATTGAATCGTGAGCTCCAAGCATATCTTGGACGGGACGAATTAAAATTTGAAATTAAGGACACTGGTTATGCGCTCAAGCGGAGCGGCAAACCAGCATTAAACCTGAGCGAAGGGGAACGTACCGCGATTGCATTCCTTTATTTTCTGAAGTCTCTGGAGGATAAAGCTTTTGACTTTGAAAAAGGCATAGTGGTGATTGATGATCCAGTATCAAGCCTTGATGCCAATGCTCTATTTTCGGCCTTCGGTTACATGAAAGAGCGTACAAAGGAGTGTAATCAGCTATTTATTCTCACGCATAATTTTTCGTTCTTCCGGCAAGTTAAGAATTGGTTTCACCACCTGAAGGACCAACAAAAAAAGGATATAGCGAAGAGACCGGGTCGATTTTATGCACTCTTGGCAACAATAGTCGATGGCGAACGCAACGCAGTGCTTTCGCCCATTGATCCATTGTTGGAACAGTTCGAGTCCGAATACCACTTTTTGTTCAAACAAGTTCATGATGTTGCTAATAGCGCAGTGACCGCAGCTGAATTGTCATTGTATTATGGCATCCCAAATATTGCGCGCCGCCTTATCGAAACATTTCTGGCATACCGATTCCCAGACTGTGGTGGAGACTTGATAAGACGATTTGACCGAGTTGATTTCGATGCGGCAAAGAAGACTCGCATTCTTAGGTTATTGAACACTTATTCACATTCAGGCGGGATCAGTGATCCAGAGCATGATCCATCAGTGCTTGCTGAAACCCAAGATGTAATGAAGACGATACTGGAACTCATGCAGGCAATGGATGACGTTCACTATCAAGGGATGTTGAAACTCATGTCAGTAGTTGAACTAGAAGAATGAACTACACCGAAGATACCCTCGTCCAGCAGACCACTGCCAATTACCTGGAGCAGCAGCTCAATTGGGATTCGATCTATGCATACAACAACGAGTGCTTAGGGCCAGCTAGTTTTTTGGGCGACAGCAAAGCAAAGGGGGCTGTATGAGTGACATCGTAATTTTTGAAACCGAAGATCAGCCTATTGAGGTCCGTCTCGAGGGTGATACGGTTTGGCTGACTCAGGGTCAGATGGTTAACTTGTTTGAGAAAACCAAGCAAAACATTAGCCTGCATATTCGTAATATCTTCAAGGAGGGCGAGTTGCTGGAGGATGCAGTAGTCAAGGATTCCTTGACTACTGCCAATGACGGCAAACAATACAAAACGCGCCACTACAATTTAGATGTCATTATCTCTGTTGGATACCGGGTGAAGTCCCACCGGGGCGTTCGCTTCCGCCAGTGGGCCACGCGGGTGCTGCGGGAGCATCTGACCCAAGGTTACAGCCTGAACGAACACCGTCTGGCCCAACAGGGGCTGGAGGAACTGGAGCAGACGGTGGACCTGCTGGGCAAGACTCTGTCCCGGCAGGAGCTGGTGACCGACATCGGGCGGGAAGTGGTCGGCCTGATTCTGGGCTACGCCAAGACCTGGCGATTACTGCTGGATTACGACGAAGGCAAGCTCGGTGTGCCAGCCAGTGCGCAGCCAGCACGGGGCGTGCTGCGCTTGGAAGAGGCGCGCCGGGCGCTGGATGCACTGGCCGGGGAGCTGCGCCAGCGCGGCCAGGCCAGCGAGCTGTTTGCCTGCGACCGGGGCGAGGGGTTGGCGGCTATCCTCGGCAATATTGAGCAAACCATGTTTGGCGACCCGCTTTACAAAACCCGCGAGGAGCGCGCCGCGCATCTGCTATATTTCGTCATCAAGAACCATCCGTTCACGGATGGCAACAAACGCTCCGGAGCCTTTCTGTTTTTGTTGTATTTGCGTCAGGAGGGTATGCGCTTGACGCTGGATGAAAACGGCCTCACGGCATTGACGCTGCTGATTGCCGAGAGCGACCCGAAAGCCAAGGACCTGATGGTGCGGCTGGTGATGAATCTGCTGGCTATGGGCGCCGAGTCATATAAAAACGAAGACGCATGAATTATACCGAAGACACTCTCGTCCAGCAGACCACTGCCAATTACCTGGAGCAGCAGCTCAATTGGGATTCGATCTATGCATACAACAACGAGTGCTTAGGTGCACTGAGTTACGGCCTGTCTTTTTATGCCTTGGAGATGGTGGTGCGTGTGCTGGTGTTGGAGTTGATACCCCTCACGGCTGCGCTTTTTGTGGCTGTGCGCTATAGCATTCCACGCGGTTCTGAACTGTACAAACAGCGTATACGGGGTGGTTTTGATACTCTGAGTCACCAGCATAAGGACCCCATCGCCCAGGAGTTGCTACCCAGCGTGGTGGCGGGGGTGTTCGCCGTGCTCACGCTGGCGGCGGTGAGTTGCGTCGTGGCTCTGGTGCTGGCCTACTTCATGGTGTATGGCTTTACCACTGCGGC
>JANPMZ010000453.1:0-1534 GCA_031427195.1 Nitrospirota bacterium | reverse complement strand
TTCGCGGGAATGACGGATGGTTTGGGTCAGCCACTTATCAAAGTTGGCATTCACCCGTTCAGGAAACGGGACAAGTTCATCGTCCCGATGCATGGCAAAGCGGACGAGTGACACAAGGTCCGTTAGGATATGCGGGGCGCTGGCGCCTTTGACTTTGGACTTCTCCAACGCTGCATAAGCATTCCAAAGATTATCCACTCTCCATTGATGCGGCGGCTTCTCGATGCGGCTTGCGAGGTCCTTGATATCTTCGTACCGCAGCCGCTGCTTATACGGCATGCTATAGAGCACCTGGAGCGCGGTGATCTCATCCTTATGGTCTTTGATGAATTGTTCGAATGACTGCACCAGCCCTTTTGCCCTTTCCAAAGCCTGCGCGCTGAACCCTGCCTCTATGACCCGGTCCTTGCTCACAACATCAATCGTCTGCTCGCTCTTCTTCTTGAGTTCCACAAGTAGCGTGCGAAGATCCGGATTGTGCAGCGGCTTAACTGCTTCTTGAATCAGCGAGGCAGCAGCCTTTTGAATCTGTGCTTCGTTCGGCTCTGCCACACCGGGATTATCCAGTTTTGCCCGTTCAACATGACGATCAGGATCAATAGCAGTGATGAGGCCTGCACACAGGATTTTCAGGCTCTTGTCCGCAAGCTTCCTGATCTCTGCCTGATCATCGGCGCTGATCGCGTGCTCCATCCGCGCCATGCGCACGGCTATGGAGGAGATCACCTCGGGTTCGATATTCCCGAGAGAGACGGACTGGAGCAGTTTCTCGAAGGACACGCTGCGCTTCTTCTCCATGGGCCGCGAATCGGTCTTGTCCTGCTCGCACACGCCCACGGCATCGACGATGATGAAATGGTCCTTGGTCCTGGCATCGGGAGTGACTGCCTTCAGGTCGTCGTCATTGATCACGCGCACGCCGCGGCCCTTCATCTGCTCGAAGAAGCTCCGGGACTTGACGGAGCGCATGAAGAGCACCACTTCGAGGGGCTTGATGTCCGTGCCGGTCGCGATCATGTCGACCGTGACGGCGATGCGCGGCATGGGGCTGGTGCGGAACTCGGCGATCAGGTCCTCGGGCTTTCTGCCGGTGGTCTTGTAAGTGATCTTCTGGCAGAAGTCATTGCCTTTTGCGAACTCCTCGCGCACGATCTTTACTATATCTTCGGCGTGGGAGTCGTCCTTGGCAAAGATGAGTGTCTTGGGAACCCAGGTTCGCCCAGGGAAGATCTCGGTCAGCACCTTGTCCTTGTAGGTCCGGACCACAGTTCGTATCTGGTCAGGTGTAACAACCAGCCGGTCGAGCTGGTCAGGATCGTAGGCCAGATCCTCGTCGAGCCGCTCCCACCGTATCTGTCGTGTCTCGCGGTCGCGCTTGTCCACGTAAAAGCCGGCCTCGACCTTTCCCCCGCCCTCGGTGATCGCGGTCTTGATGCGGTAGACGTCGTAGTTCACGTTCACGCCGTCGGCAACAGCCTGTTCATGATCATATTCCATCACGAGATTTTGATTAAAGAACCCGAAGGTCTGCTTG
>JANPMZ010000452.1:0-2040 GCA_031427195.1 Nitrospirota bacterium | reverse complement strand
CAGTTCAATCTCTCGATCCGGGGCGACAACTTCGACGAGTACCTCGACACCCTCAGACAGGAAGCTTCAAGGGCCTGGGAGAAATACGGTATGCTCGTGATCCCCGGTGTCGAGATCAGCAAAAATTATGTATCGAAGGATGAGTCGGCCCATCTTCTTATCCTGGACATTAAGGAATTCATTCCCGCCTGTATGAGTTACGATGAGATCTTTCTCGAAGCAAAGCGCCAGGACACCCTGACCGTTGCCTGCCACCCTCACCATACCCCGGATAGAGTGAACAAAGATACGCTCTATCTCTGGAACAACCGGGACAAGTATGCAAAATACATCGATGCCTGGGAGATCGCGAACCGCGATGACGTGTTCAATGTGATCAGCCTGAAAAAATACCCCTATATCGCCAACAGCGATTTTCACAAGGCACGGCACCTGTACTCGTGGAAAACACTGTTGAACTGCGAAAAGAACGTTGAATCCGTAAAGAACTGCATCCGTCACAACAAGGGCGTAGCGATCACGCTCTTCAGGAATTGATTTTGGAGCGAGCCGACCGTGCCGGCGTGATTCACGGCAACCTGGTTGCCTCGGTCCAAAAAAAACCTACAGGAGGGGCCCCATGACCATATTTGCCTTATGTGCGGCGATCTCAATCTTAGGGATCATTCTTTACCTGCTTCAGGTTGCAGCAACGTATTCTGTCTTGAGAAAAAAACCGGAAGCAGACGCCCGAGCAAGAGCGGGAGAAAAGGACCATGCCCCGCCGGTGTCGATCCTGAAGCCGCTCAAAGGCCTGGACGACAATCTTTTCGACAACCTCGCAAGCTTCTGCCTCCAGGATTATCCTTCCTACGAAGTTATTTTCTGCCTGCAGGACTTCAACGATCCGGCCTGCAAAGTGGCGAAAAAAGTACAGGAGAAATATCCCGACCGGAACATCTCCCTCGTTATCGAGAAGTGCCATGCCGGACTCAACCCGAAAGTGAACAACCTCATACCGGCCTGCCGAAAAGCCCTTCATCCGTACATACTCATAAGCGATAGCAATGTCATGGTAGACAGAAACTACCTGCGCGAGATCGTACAGCAGACCGCTGACCCCTCGGTCGGGCTCGTGAGCAGCGTGATCAGGGGTGTCGGAGGGAGGAGCCTTGCCGCGCATTTCGAGAACCTTCACCTGAACTCGTTCATCATCGGCAGCGTCAGTTTTCTTGACCGGGTGTTGGGGATGCCCTGCGTCATTGGGAAGTCCATGCTCATGAAAAAGGCGGATCTTGATGCGCTGGGTGGCCTTGCCGCGTTCAAGGACATCCTGGCCGAGGATTTCATCATCGGCAGGGAAATGGACAAGAGCGGGAAAAAGGTCGTTCTCTCGAACCATCTGGTCAGCAATGTCAATGAGTACTGGGATGTTAAACGATTTTTGAACCGCCACACGCGCTGGGGCAAGCTCAGGTGGAAGATCGGCGGGGCAAAATATGTATCCGAACTGCTCATTAATCCGGTATTTATCGCGACTTTGCCGGTCCTGCTCACGGGCCCGTCGCGCGAAACGCTCTCTTTCGCGGCAGTTATAGGATTGATAAAGGTCCTGGGCGATTTCCTGCTTGGGAGAACGATCGAGTCAGCGGCAGCATGCACGTATCTTCACAAACAGTCGCCTCTCCTGTATTTCCTGGTTCCGGCCAAGGACATTATCATCGGGTTCCTCTGGTTCGTACCGCTTCTGAGCTCGACCGTGGTCTGGCGGGGGAACCGGTATGTGATAGGACAGGATTCCCGGTTGTCGCCCTGTCCGGAGAGGGGCGTCTGGTCCTGGGGCTATCGCATCACGGACAGTATTCGCGCCCGCGTTGCTTAATTAATTTGAATCAAAACCTTAATTTTGGACGGGTAAAGTTGATGCATTCGTAAGAAGTCAGAATTTGCACTATTTCGTCTTACCGGCGAAAAGAGCCTGCCCCGGCATGATTGAAGCCGGGGGTATCCAGTCTTTTCAATGAGTTCAATGTTTCCTGGACCCCGGTTTTCACCGGGGAG
>JANPMZ010000451.1:0-2848 GCA_031427195.1 Nitrospirota bacterium | reverse complement strand
CGCCGTGGACACGCTGGTTGGAATGATCGCGGCAATTTGCTTACTTAAATGCGTCTCTCGTAATCGCAGAAGGGGCACCGCCAGGTATTCTCCATCTCGTGCCACTGCATTTTCTTACGGCAGACCGGGCAAGCCTTTTTTTTGGTCGAGGGCTGGTTATTGGGCGGTGATGATTCCTTTTTTGATTCCTGGTTTTCGTTGGAAGACAGAGACGTCTGTTCACTTTTCTCTTCAAGGCTTTTACCCTGAACTTCATTCTCTTTTAATTCTTCGTATGCGCAGGAATAGCACTGCCACATGTCCCCATGCAGAAAGAAGTCCATTCGCCCCCCGCACATAGGGCATTTTTTCTGAAATGCCGAATCCTGCGGCGCAGAAGACGCACCGATTTCGATTTTCTGCCCGCCGCCCGTCTTTTCCACGACGGGAATAGCACCTGGAGCAGAAGACCCACTGAGCTCCCTTTTCTGCTCGCCGCCTGCCTGTTCCACGACGGGAACAGCACCTGGAATGGGACCCCGCTGTGCGATCGGCTGAGCAGTCGGCGTTTCAGCAGTAGCTTCCTCAACCTTTTTTGTGATCAAGGTCATCTCCGCCCCGAGCTCCCTAAAGAGTTCCCACATTGCCTTCTCGGCGAGTTCCGCTTCCTTTTTACGCGCCGCCATGCCCGTAAGGATCCTTTGTTCTTCGCTCTCAAGCCACACTATTCTTTCGCGCAGTTTCCCTCTCTCGCCCCGTATCTCCTGCGTTGTGGCTTCCATGACCTTCAGCTCGTTGCGCCAGTCAGGGAGGGCGGGCATCAAGCCTTTCTCGAGCAGGGTAAGCTCCTCAAGCTGATTGTTGACAACCGCAACGATCTCTTTCCGGCTGAGCTTCGACGTCGTCGACAACGCTTTGATAGCGGCATGATAACGCTGCTTCTCGTCGGGAATTATCTCCCGGAACGATTCCACGAGTCCATGGAATTTTCCGAATATTGTTTCCTCACCTTCAATTACTTTTTTTATTTCATCGCGGAGACGATGGATTTTGGGTGACAGTTCTCCCTTCGATTTATCAAAGAGATCGGCAACTATCACGGAAAGGATTTCATTCATGTTCTTCTCCTCAGCGTCCATTCATTGCCTCGGATTGCGGATTCCCGAGATTGTCGATTTTAGCAATGAACGTGCCCTGTCATTTGCACGATTATGCATGAATATATGCCCTCTGCAAAGCGATGTCAACGATGTAGAATGGACCTCACCCCTTCAACGCTTCCAGCTCATCCCACCGCTTGTACGCTGCCGCCAGTTCCTTTTCCACGGTCTCCAGCCGCGCCTTGGTTGCTGCCACCTTGGCCCCGCTCTCTTTGTAGAACGCCGGATCGCCCATGGTTGCCAGGATCCGCTGCTGCTCCGCGTCAAGCTCCTCAATACGCTGTGGCAAGGTTTCGATTTCTTTCTGTTCCTTAAAGGTCAGCTTGCGTGATTTCTCTTTCTGTGTCGCAGGCGCGGACTTCTTTTCTTCCGTCCTGGCTTGCACACTAGACGTTGAAGCCTCTTTTTTATTCCTGCTCTGGCGCAGCCAGTCGTCGTACCCGCCCACGTACTCATTCACCACTCCGTCGCCTTCGAACACGAGCGTGTTGGTGACGACATTGTTGATGAACGCGCGGTCATGGCTTACGAGCAGCACCGTGCCGGGATAGTCCATGAGAAGCTCTTCCAGCAGATCCAGCGTTTCCATATCCAGGTCATTGGTGGGCTCGTCCAACACCAGCACGTTCGAGGGCTGGGTGAACAGCTTGGCCAGGAGCAGCCGGTTCCGCTCTCCGCCGGACAGGACCTTTACGGGACTGCGCGCGCGGGCCGGAGCGAACAGGAAATCCTGCAGATAACCGATGATGTGGCGTTGAATGCCGTTGACGGTCACCTGATCGCTGCCGTTCGCCACGTTGTCCTGCACGGTCTTCTCGTCGTCCAGCTGGGCCCGATGCTGGTCGAGATAGGCCACCTGCATGTTCGTGCCGAGCTTGAGCTTGCCTGTCTGGGGCTTCAGCTCACCCAAGAGGATCTTGAGCAGCGTGGTCTTGCCCGAGCCGTTGGGCCCGATGATGCCGACCTTGTCGCCCCGGATGATGGTCGTTGAAAGGCCGCGGATAACGGTCTTGTCCCCAAAGCCGTGTCCCACGCCATCTGCCTCGACCACCAGCTTCCCCGTGCGCTCCGCTTCCTGGATCTGAATGTTCACGGTGCCGATCTTTTCGCGCCGATCGCTCCGGGTCCGCCGCAGTTTCTCGAGCGCACGTACGCGGCCTTCGTTCCGGCACCGCCGCGCCTTGACGCCCTGCCGGAGCCAGACCTCTTCCACGGCAAGCTTTTTGTCGAACTTGGCGTTCTCCACCGATTCCGAATCGAGCGCCGCCTGCTTCAATTCGAGATAGTACTGATAGTTACCGGGCCAGCTCGTAAGCCTGCCGCGGTCCAGATCAACAATCCGTGTGGCCACTTTCTGGAGCAACGCCCGGTCGTGGGTCACGAAGAGCAGTGTCCCGCCAAAGGTGAGCAGGAACTCTTCAAGCCACGAAATGGCCTCGATGTCCAGATGGTTCGTGGGTTCGTCCAGCAGCAGCAGGTCCGGTTCGCCTGCCAGGGCCTTTGCCAGCAGCACCCGCCGCTTGAGCCCGCCCGAAAGCTCAGAGAACTCGGCATCTTCGGGAAGCTGGAGCCGCGTCAGGATCTCGTCCACCTTCTGCTGCATCTGCCACCCGCCGGCTGATTCGAACTTGTGCTGCACGTCCTCGAGCTCGGCCATGAGCTTTTCGCTGTGATCATGGGCCAGCTTTGCGTTCACCTGATGGTACGCG
>JANPMZ010000450.1:0-1763 GCA_031427195.1 Nitrospirota bacterium | reverse complement strand
GAACTGCTGCTCGTCGAGCAGCTTGAGCGCATTCATGCCGCTCTGTGTGCCGGTCACGTCGTAGCCTTCCTTCTTCATAACGTGTTCCAGGTTGCGGAGCGCGATCCGTTCATCATCGATGATCAAAAGCTTGACTGTGTTCGGCATATTCCATTTCCTCTATCTGTTTTTTGCTATCTCCGGACGCTGATCCGGACAAACCGGAATCAAAGTCTTCGACAGGATAACAGGATAAAATCAGAAAAAAAGCTTTTGTCCTGTAGATCCTGTTAATCCTGTTATCCTGTCAAAAGGTCTTACCGTCACTTCATCGGCAGCCGTATCAAAAATGTCGTACCCTTGTCCGGCGCGCTGTCCACGCCGATGCAGCCGTCGTGCTCGTCAATGATCTCGTGGACGATGAAGAGGCCCAGGCCCGATCCCTTGCCCACGTCCTTGGTCGTGAAGAAGGGGTCGAAAATTTTTGAAAGGAGCTCCGGCGGGATGCCCGGCCCGGTATCGTGGATCTGGATATCGATGGTATCTTCCTCGAGCGTGCATTTGCCCCGGTACTTGAGGTAGTTATAGATGCTGTTCTCATCATCGCCTGCCTTGTCCAGGGCGCTGTGCTTCGCCGCCGTTACGGTGACCACGCCGCCTCCCTCCACGGCCTCAATGGCGTTCTTGATGAGGTTCAGGAAGACCTGCTGGATGCGCTGCTTGTCGGCAAGGACCATGAGGTCCGCAGGGACAGCGACCTGCACCGCCACGTTCCCGCTGATCTGGCCTTTGACGAACCGGATGGTTTCTTCGAGCAACTCGCTCAGGGAAAGCGCTTGTTTTTTGAATTCCTTGTCGCGCGAGAACTCCAGGAGCGAGCGCACGATGTTCCGGGCGCGGTCGGTCTGGTCGTTGATCTGGGCGATCAGTTCTTTTTTGAACTCCATGCTCGCGACGTCGAATTCTTCGGACAGGATCTGGCTGGAAGACGAGATGTTCGACAGGGGGTTGTTCAGTTCGTGCGCCACGCCCGACAGCAGGGTGCCGAGAGAAGCGAGCTTTTCCGACTGGATGAGGTGGCGCTGGCGCAACTCCAGCTCGCGCAGCATTTTGTTAAAGGCATTGGTCAGGGACAGCACTTCCCGGTCCCGGGAGTTGATGCGGATGTTCTCAAACCTGCCCTCGGCGATCTTTTCCATGGTCCGTTCCATGAGCTTGAGCGGTTTCACGACGACCTGGGCCATGACCTGGCCGATGACGAGCACCATGACCACCAGGACGGCGATTGAAAGAATAAGCACCTGGCGCGAACTGCTGAGTGTGGCCTGGAGGCTTTTCCGCTCCGTTTTCGCGATATCTTCGGCGCTGGTGATGATGTCCTTGCCGTACCTTCTGATGGTCTTTTCGATGGCTGCTATGGATGCGCTTTCTCCGTACTGCCGGGATGTTTTCCGTTGGTTCAGCTTTTCATAGCGTTCCATATGGTCTTTGTATTTTTCGAGGTTGGCCGCAAGCGCGGGGACCTGCCCCTCGGACGTTACCGCGGCAAAGGCAATGCTGTTTACGGCAAGCAGCTCCTGCGCCTTGCTCACATACCGGAGGTTCTCGTCGAGATCGGACCGCTTTTCGTACAGAAAATAGTTTTTCTCGAACCGCCTGATCTCGAGGGTGGTGTCGAAGAACTCGGAGATCGCCTCGCCGAACATGATTTTCTTTTCGAGATAGTTGAGCTCCATGTAGGTGAATATGGACAGCCCCACGATCATCACCACGACCGCGTAATA